>JBFKGB010000327.1:0-4265 GCA_041633535.1 Euzebya sp.
CCCGCCGCCCCCCCGTGTGAGTGACCACCCGCCCCGTGCGAGTGACCCATGCGGATCCCGGCCGTCGCCTCACCGGGGCTCACGAGCATCATGAGCCTCACCAGACGACCCTGCCCACAGCCATGTGGTCACTCGCAAGTGGGGTGTGGTCGATCGCAGGGTGGGGTGGGTCCGCTCGGGTGACTAGAGTCAGCGGCGAGACACCGTCGCCGAGGGAGCCGTCATGACCACCGAGACCCACTTCCACACCTGCCCGCTGTGTGAGGCCACCTGCGGCCTGGCGATCGACGTCGACCCGGGGCAGCGGACCGTGCTGAAGGTCCGCGGGGACGACGAGGACGTGTTCAGCCGCGGGTTCGCCTGCCCCAAGGGCCTGTCGATCGCCGAGCTCGACGAGGACCCCGACCGCCTGCGCGCGCCGCTGGTCGACGGGGTCGAGGTCACCTGGGAGGAGGCGTGGGCGGCCGTCGCCGACCGCCTGGGCCGCGTCATCGAGGCCCACGGGCGCGAGTCCATCGCGATGTACCTGGGCAACCCCAACGTCCACAACCTGGCCGGCGCCTTCTACACCCCGGCGGTGGCGAAGGTCCTGGGCTCGCCCTACGTCTTCACCGCCTCGACCGTCGACCAGCAGCCCAAGCACGTGTCCGCGGCGCTGATGTTCGGCCACAAGCTGTCCATCCCCGTCCCCGACATCGAGCGGACGGACTACCTGCTGATCCTGGGCGCGGACCCGCTGACCTCCAACGGCTCGTTGATGACGGCGCCGGACATGCCGGGCAGGCTGCGGGACCTGCGGGCCCGCGGCGGTCGGCTGGTCGTGGTCGACCCGCGCGTCAGCCGCACCGCGAAGGCCGCCGACGAGCACATCGGCATCCGCCCCGGCACGGACGCGCTGTGGCTGGCGGCTATCGCACAGGAGCTGATCGCCTCGGGCGCGGCACAGATGACGCAGGAGGGGGTCGCCGGCCTGGACGCCCTCCCCGACGCCCTGGCACCCTTCACCCCCGAGTCCGTCGCCGCCGCCACCCGCGTGTCCGCCGAGGTGACCCGCCGGATCGCGGCCGAGCTGGCCGCCGCCCCCTCCGCCGCCGTGTACGGGCGGATGGGCACCTCGACCGTGCGGTTCGGCACGACCGGCTCGTGGCTGGTCGACGTGATCAACGTCCTGACCGGCAACCTGGACCGGCCGGGCGGGGCGATGTTCACCACCGCCGCGGCGGGGCAGGCCAGCTCCTCGGCGACCTCACGCCCCCGGGAGGTGCAGTTCGGCCGCTACGCCACCGCCGTGCGGGGTCTGCCCGAGACGTTCAGCGAGTTCCCCTCCGCCGCGCTCGCCGAGGAGATGCTGCAGGGGCCCGTCCGCGGGATGATCACCATCGCCGGCAACCCCGCCCTGTCGGTGCCCAACGCCGAGCAGGTCACCGAGGGGCTCGCCGGCCTGGACGTGATGATCTCCATCGACTGCTACCTGAACGAGACCACCCGCCACGCCGACGTCGTCCTGCCGGTCCCCTCGGTGCTGGAGCGCCCCCACTACGACGTGGCGTTCATGCAGCTGGCGGTGCACAACATCGCCAACTGGTCCGATGCGGTGTTCGACACCGAGCAGCCGCAGGAGTGGGAGATCCAGTGCCGGCTGGCGGGGATCCTGCAGGGCCTTGGCGCCGAGGCCGACGTCGACGGCGTCGACACGTTCATCCTCTCCACCGTCATCCAGAAGGAGGTCATGGCCGAGGGGTCCCCGATCGCCGGCAAGGACCCCGCCTGGGTGCTGGCGCAGCTGGGCGATGCCCGTGGTCCCGAGCGGTTCGTGGACTTCCTGATCCGGGTGGGGCCGTACGGCGACGGGTTCGGTGACGACCCCGACGGGCTGACCCTCGAGAAGGTGCGGGCACACGAGCACGGGCTGGACCTCGGGGCGCTGCGGCCCCGGTTGCCCGAGGTGCTGCTGACCCCCAGCGGTCAGGTCGAGGTCGCCCCGCCGGCGATCCTGGCCGACCTGCCGCGGCTGGCCTCCGCGCTGGAGGACCCCACCGACGGGCTGCTGCTCGTCGGACGGCGGCACCTTCGGTCCAACAACTCCTGGGGCCACAACCTGCCGTCGCTGGTCGGCGGCACGAACGTGTCGACCCTGCAGATCCACCCCGACGACGCGGCCGCGTGCGGCGTGGCCGACGGTGGTCCGGCGACGGTGACCTCAGCCCACGGGTCGGTGCAGGCGACCGTCGAGGTGACCGCGAAGGTCACGCCCGGAACCGTGTCGATGCCGCACGGCTGGGGGCACGGTCAGGACGGGACCCGGCTGTCGGTGGCGGCGACCGTCGCGGGGACCAACCCCAACGTGCTGACCGGCCCCGAGGTCGACCCGCTGAGCGGCAACGCGATCCTGAACGGCGTGTCGGTCACCGTCGTGCCGGTGGGTGTCGCGGTCTGAGCAGGATCCACCATGGTGGATGCTGCTCAGCGCACCGTCCAGATGAGGTCGGCGCCGGCGGCGGTGCCCTGGAAGCGGTTGTCGTCGGCCACCTCGTAGGTGACGCGGAACGTCGTCGGTGCGGCGGGCAGCGACAGGGCGGGGGCGTCCACGGTCGTGCGGTGCAGCTGCGCGAGCGTGGCGGTCCTGGTCGGTCCGGCCGGCACGAAGCCCTCACAGCTGGTGAAGGAGCCACCCTGGCCGGCCTCGACCTGCAGCAGGAGCCCGTCGGCCAGGGTCTGCACCCCTCCCGCCGGCTCGACGTGGAGGGTCAGCACCGCCCCCTCACCCAGCACCTCGACGTCGACGTCCAGCGCGACACAGCGTGACCCCGTTGCGCCGCCGCCCAGGCCGGCGACGTCGAACATGGGCAGACGGATGCCGTCGACGGCGTCGTCCAGACGGAGGGTGACGGGCGACTCGCCGCTCCAGGCCGTCACCGGCACCTCCGCCATGGCCGGGGACGACAGCGCGGTGGACTGCACCAGCGTCACGGCCGACAGGGCGGTGACGGACAGGACGGTGAGGAGGACACGCATACCCCGCACAACGACCGTGGTCACGCTGTGTGACGGCAGCTGCGCAGCAGGGCCGTTCGGCACCGTACCGACGCTGACACCGATGCCCTAGCGTCCGCGGGACCCGGTCGCCGATGCCGGGCAGACCTGGAGGGGATGGACCATGACGACGAGGACGACGCAGGCAACGCGATGGTTCGTGGCGGTGCTGGCCGCGCTGATGACGGCAGTGCTCGCCGCACCGCTGGCCGCACCGGCCACCGCGGCACCACAGGGCAACGGCAGGGGGCCGGACCGTCCGCTGACCGTCATGACCCGCAACCTCTACTTCGGGGCCGACCTGACCCCGGTCGTCACCGCGCAGACGCCCCAGGCGTTCCAGACGGCGCTGCAGGCCGCGTTCGTGCAGGCGCAGGACAGCCGCTTCGACCTGCGCATGGATGCGGTGGCGGGTGAGATCGCCGACACCGGCGCCGTCCTGGTCGGGCTGCAGGAGACGGCGACGTGGTCGCTGGACGGCCAGGTCGTCGCGGACTTCACCGACCTGATCGTCGACGGGCTCGCCGCCCGCGGCCTGACCTACGAGGCGGTGTCGGTCGCACCGGGCTTCGCCTTCGCCGCGCCGATCCCCGACATCGGGCTGGCCGGGCTGGCGATCGCCGACGTCGTCCTGGCCCGGACCGACCTCTTCCCCAGCCAGCTGCAGCTGAGCAACCCGCAGCAGGGCAGCTACGCGCAGTTCGTCACGCTGCCGAGCCCCCTCGGTGACCTGCCGTTCCCGCGCCAGTGGGCCAGCATCGACGCGAAGGTCCGGGGGAAGCAGGTCCGCTTCGTGACCACCCACCTGGAGTCGCTGGACGTGTTCGGCCGCGTGCGTCAGGCGCAGGCGACCGAGCTGCTGACCTCGGCCTCATCCCCTCTGAACACGACCACGATGCCGGTGGTGCTGGTGGGCGACCTCAACTCCGTGGTCGGGGCCGAGGGTGACGCCATCGACCAGGTGCTGGACGCCGGCTTCACCGACGCGTGGGCGGTCGCGGGCAGCGGTCCGGGCCTGACCTTCGGGCACGACGCGGACCTGGGCGACCCGGCCGACGGCCTGGACGACGTGCGGATCGACTACGTCACGGTCCGCGGCGGACCGGTCGTGCGGTCGGCGCAGGTGACGGATGCGTCGATCGACCCGTCCCCGGCCAGCCGCCCGCTGTGGCCGTCCGACCACGGGGGCGTCGTCGCCACGGTGGTGCTGGGCCCCCGGTAGGGATCCGGGC
>JBFKGB010000328.1:0-4255 GCA_041633535.1 Euzebya sp.
GCCAGGAGGAGGACGACGGCGAGCAGCGCGGTGGCCGCGAGGGCGGGCAGAGGCGTACGCAGGTACATGCCCGGAGGGTTCGACGTGTGGCGGGCCGCCTCCTGCCGCGGTCCCGCATCGACGCGATCGGGGCCCAACTCGTCCCGAGGCGACTTCAGCCCCGATCGTGCCGTTCCCCGCGCGCGACGCCGTTCCCCGCGTGCGACGCCGTCGACCACCCCGGGTGCGCGATCGGGGCCCAACTCGTCCATAGGCGGCTTGGGCCCCGATCGTGCCGTTCCGCGCGTGCGACGCCGACGCCGATCAGACGGCTCAGCGCAGCCCGGGACCGGCCCTACTTCTTCTGTCGGCGGCTGCCGCCGTGCCAGTCCTCGGTGACCCCGGCCTGGTCGGCGCTGACACCCAGCGCGGGCAGCTGCGGCAGCTCGCGCAGCGACCGCTTCATCTCCGCGAACCCGGGGAAGCGGGCCAGGCCGATGACGTGGTCCCACAGCTGCACGGCCTGCTCGTCGGAGGGCAGCCGGCTGATGACGGGGCCGAAGAAGGCCGTGCCGCCGTCGGCGGCGTCCGGCTGGAAGTGGATGATCGGCGTGCCGACGTCCTTGCCGGTCAGGCCCAGCGCCTCGTCGGTCTCGGCCTGGACGACGGCGTCGAAGGACTCCTCGTGGAGGGCGTCGACCAGCGTCTCGGGCAGCCCGGCCGCCGCCAGGATGGGCCGCACGTGGGACTCCGTGCCCAGCACCTGTCGGCCCGGGGCGTCGGACTGCTCGACCTGGAAGATGTGGTCCCCGAAGGCGCGCTGCAGCCGGTCGACGGCCTGCACGCCGTGGTCCGCACGCGCTGCGGCCGCGACGCGGAGCATCCGCAGGCCGGCGTTGTGCCCGTCCTCGTACTCCGGTGGGAAGTGGGCGTCGTAGTCGACGTGGCTGTTCAGCAGCCGCAGGGAGATGAAGCGCCACTCCACGTCGTAGTCACGCTGGGCCTGGACCTGCCGCACCCACCTGCTGGTCATCCAGGCGAAGGGGCAGACGGGATCGAAGTAGAAGGTCAGGTCGCTCATGACAGCAGCCAACCCGTCGGACGCAGCTCGCATTCCGCAGCAGGATCCGACGAGGGCGGTGTCGAACTCCTATGGCCGGTCTCGCGCGGGACCGGACGGAACGAGCAGGACGGGGAGACGCGGTGCAGCGGAGGGCGATCAGGGTGGGCGGGTCGGCGGTGCTGGCGGTCGCGCTGGCGGTCGCGCCGGTCACGGCAGGGCAGGCGGCAGCGCCCGCCGACGGTGATGCGGTCACCGCCCGCGTCGAGGCGGCGCTGCACGACGGCGTGCTGACGACCACGTCGTCGCTGGACCGCAGCGCCGCAGCCCTGGACGTCTTCGATCCGCGTGACCCGCGGACCCTGCTGGACGTCACCGCCGCGCTGGCGGGGCAGGACGGGGAGGGGCAGGCCGGGAACGCGGAGCTGGTCATCGAGTCCGACCCCGCCGACGAGTCCGTCTACCGCTTCCTGCAGGTCGTCGGCGACCTGGACGGCGACGACGTGGCGGACACGCTGGTCTCCACCTACCGGTTCCCGCAGGACACCTCGACGATCGAGGCCCGCCGCGGTGCCGACGGCACCCGCCTGTGGCGGCTGGACGGTGGCAGCGGCGCCTACGCCCAGAACCTCCCCGACGTCACAGGGGACGGCGTCGACGATCTGGTGCTCGTGTCGCTGGCCGTGACGGACGTCGAGGAGGAGGGGGGCTGCGACGACGGCTGCCACTTCGAGGGGTCAGCCACCTACCGCTGGACCTACGGGCTGACCGACGGGGCGACCGGCACGCCGATGTGGTCGCAGACGCTCGACGGCGGCTACCGATACACCTCCGACGACGACGGGCCCGGCTCCGACGCCTCCTACTCCTACACCGGCTCCAACGTGGTGCTGGGCGTGCAGCCCGTCGCCGCCGGCTCGGCGTTACGACTGCTGGTGTCCGCCGCTGACGTCGACGACCAGTACGCGGACACCCAGCAGGACCCGACCGGCACCGGCCTGGGGCTGGTGTCGCAGCGCCGTTCGACGTCCTCGGTCCGCAGCGACGTGCGCGCGTCGATCGTGGGTGCGGTCGACGGCGCGGTCCTGCTGACCCGCGAGGTGGCCGACGTGCAGGGGCTGCCGTTCCTGATGTCCGCCGGCGATCTGGTCGGCGACTCCGCCGACGACGTGCTGTGGACCGTCGAGACCTCGACGGACGGGGACGTGACATGCACCTCCGCGGGCCCGGTGACCGTCGCCTGCGACGGCGACGAGCGGACGTCCGCCCTCGTCACCGAGGTGCTGGACGGGTCGACGCTGCAGACGGCGTGGACGGCCGCGGTCGACTCCCCGTTCGGCGGCTTCAGCTTCCCGCTGGGCGCGGACCTGGACAGCGACGGCCGCGCCGACCTGCTGGAGCTGACCGCGCACGACACGACCCTCGGCTTCGAGCTGCGCTCGACCCTCCGGTCGGGGGCGAACGGACAGGTCGTGTGGTCGGCGCCCGGGGATGACTGGGTGTTCCCGATCGTGATCGACGACCTGGACGGTGATGCGGACACCGACCTGCTGACCGTCGCCTACAGCTACGACGAGGCGGCTGACGCGGTGCGCACCGACCTGATCCGGCTGGACGGCCGGACCGGGCAGGAGCTGCGGCGGACCACCGCGCCGTCGCAGCCGACGATCGAAGGGGACTGCTTCGCCTCCACCTTCACCTACGCCGCCGGCATGCCCGACGCCGACGCCGACGGGGTCGCCGACGCGCTGGTGGGCGGCATCAGCGAGGCCTTCAGCTGCGACGGCGGCGTCGAGACACAGCACCTGCTGTACGGCGAGTCCGGCGCGCGGGACGTCCAGCTGCTTCGCCGCTCCGGCCCCGGGGTGCTGTTCGGCTACGCCGCCGGCGACCTGGACGGCGACGGCCGCCCGGAGCTGCTGCTGGAGGACACGACCACGACAACGGCCGCCACCCTGCCGCAGCTGACGACCCTGTGGACCATCGACGAGGCCGATGGCTTCAGCTTCCCTGCCGGTACGGACCTTGACGGGGACGGGCTGCTCGACCTCATCATGGTGGGGTTCGAGGAGACCGAGGACCGGTTCGAGCTGACGACCGGCGTGCGGCGGGGCGCCGACGGGCAACCCCTGTGGCAAGTGCCCGACGTCCGGTCCTTCAGCCGCGCACGTTGACCGCGTGGTGTCACGGGAGGGCACGCTGCACCTCCCGGACGACCTCGTCGCTGACAGCCGCCGTGCCTCCGAAGACGTCGACCCGACTGATGCCGGCCGACCGGTCGCGCAGGTAGGCCTGGGCGCGTGGGGCCAGGCTCCCGGACCCGACCAGGAGGAGGGGCCGACCTGTGCGCCCCAGCAGTGGGACGGCCACCAGGGCGTCGGGGAAGTCCCCGCCCGCCGCCAGCCCGACGCCCGTGGGCGCGGCGAAGAACGTCTCGGCGACGATCGCGGTCGTGTCCTGCCGGTCGGTGCCGGCCAGCGGCACGGCGGTCGGGTCGGCCGCCACCGCGTCACCGCCCACCGCGTACCGGATGCCGTCGGTGTGGCCAGCGGCAGCCCAGCGGTCCAGGTAGGCCTGGGTCGTCGGGTCGGGCTGGCGCCCCTCGGTCAGCAGGACCGCCCCACCCGTGCTGATGGCCGCCGGGCCCGCTGCCATGGCGTCCGGGAAGTCCCGGCCGCTGGCGGTGAAGATGACATGGGGGTCGCCGAGTCGCTCTGCGATCGCCACGGCGGTCCCGAAGCGGTCACGACCTGCGATGCGTACGACGACGAAGCCAAGGGCCTCGACGTCGTCGGCGACGGTGCTGCTGAGCGCGAGGGTCCCGCCCAGCAGGTACACGGTGCCCCCGGCGGGCAGGACCCGCTGCAGCTCCGTGGCCGTTGCCGCTGACAACCCGGTCGTGGGGGTCAGCAGCAGGGGACCCTGCACCGCAGCAGCCAGCGGACCGCCGGTCAGGGCGTCGGCGAAGACGTCGTCGCGGGCCAGCACGGCCGCGGGGGCGCTGCCGTCGGCGGGGTGGGCTGCCTGGCTGACGAGGACCGCGGTCTGGATGCGACCGGGTCCACCCAGCCGGTCAGCCGGGGTCTCCCCGATCGCAATGACGAGCGTGTCACGGCTGGACGGGGTGCTGCTGGGGGTGAGGGTGACACCCCACCCCTCCTCGGTCCTGACCGCATCGGGGAACTTGCGCCACACATCGCCGTCCAGCCACATGAC
>JBFKGB010000329.1:0-4239 GCA_041633535.1 Euzebya sp.
CAGGACCGGGGCCTCGGGGGACGGCGCCGCCCCGTCAGGACCGCGCCAGCCCGCGTCCTGCAGGGCACGACCGACCGCCTGACCCACCTCGTCCACGACCCCCTGGTCGGTCCCGTCGATGCCGACCGCGACGACCGACAGCGACGCCAGCGGCGTCGGCCAGAACAGGTCCGGCACGTTGGTCGCGGCTCGCCCCAGGACGTCCAGGGCCCGGGCCTCGACCAGCACCGCCGCGTCGTTGCGGGCGCCGCCGAACAGGATCAGGTCGTTCAGCGGGTCCGAGGCCGTCCTGATGCCCGACTGCACCGCGTCGAGCCAGCCGAAGAAGTCGGCCCCGCCCAGCGCGTTGCTGCTGTAGCTGTCCGAGCCGAGGAAGCCGCCGGTCAGCGCGGCGAAGGCCGCGATGCCCTCGGTCGTGCCGACGGGATCGGTGATCCCGGGTGCCAGCGATCCCTCGCGCAGCAGGTCGGCCAGGCACGACCACGTCACCGCCGTCGGGCACGCCTGGCCCACGACCTCGTCACGGCTGACCGCGACCGTGGCGACCAGCGCGGTGGTGGCGACGGCGATGCGGTCGGCACCGAGGGCCGCCCGGCTGGTCCGCGACTGCTCGACCAGGTCCACGACGGCCGACGGTGCGACCAGCACGTCGGGACGCTCCTCCCCCTGCAGGGCCGACAGCAGGCCGGCCAGGTCCACCATGGTGGATCCGGCGGGGCAGGCGTCCTCCAGCAGGCTGTCGCACAGCACGGTGACGTCCTCGTCCGGCTGGACCACGACGACGGCGCCGTCGTCGGTGGCGTCCGCCGGCCCCTCGGGGGCGATGACGGTGGTCCGCAGGTACACCGCGCCCGTCACCAGCGCGACCGCGACCAGCGCAGCGAGCGCGCTGCGCATCAGCCTGTCCCCGCCGGGGTCGGGCGTGGGCCGGTCACGACTGGCGGATCTCCGGCGGCAGGTCCTCGGGGACGAGGGTCTGCAGCACCTCCGCCGACGGCGCGTCCAGCGACACGACACGGGAGGCGTGGCGGGCCACCGCGGACTCGAACACGTTGCGGGCCAGCCGCCCGTTGCCGAAGCCCCGGTCGCGCGGGACGGCGTCCAGCAGCTCGCGCAGCCGCTGCACCGCCGCCTCGTCCAGCACGTACTCGTTGGACCCGGCGATCAGCTGGGTGATGCGCACCAGGTCGTCGGTGGTGTAGTCCGGGAAGTGCACGGTCTGGGGGAACCGCGAGCGCAGCCCCGGGTTGGAGCCCATCAGCTCGGCCATCTCGTCGGGGTAGCCGGCCATGATCACGACCGTGTCGTCGCGACGGTCCTCGACCAGCTTGACGATGGCGTCGATGGCCTCGCGGCCGAAGTCCTTCTCGCCCCCGCGGACCAGCGAGTAGGCCTCGTCGATCAGCAGCACCCCGCCCCTGGCGGCGTCGAACACCTTGACCACGTTCGCGGCGGTCTGCCCCACGAAGCCGGCGACCAGCCCCGACCGGTCGGTCTCGACCAGGTGGCCGCGGGGCACGACCTCGAGCGTCCGGTAGATCTGGGCGATCAGCCGTGCGACGGTCGTCTTGCCGGTCCCGGGGTTGCCGGTGAAGATCAGGTGGCGGCTGGAGTCGCTGACCTTCAGGCCCTTCTCGGCACGCAGCCGCTGGACCTGCAGCAGGTTGGCGACCAGCTTCACCTCGCTCTTGACCGCGTCGAGGCCCACCAGGTCCTCGAGCTCGGCCAGCAGCTCCTCCAGGGGGCGTGCCGGGGGCAGCTCGGCCTGCAGCTCGGCCGCGGCCTCGTCCTGGGTCGCGGTGGCCGCCGGTGCGTCCGCGCCGGCCGCTGGCCGGGGTGCACGCCCGCTGTCACGGGGGCCCCGCGGCAGCCCGGCGTCGGTGATCGCGGTCAGCAGGGTCCGACGGAACCGCTCGATGGCCTGCAGCTCGACGTGCTGGGTGACGCTGTCGAGGGCCGCCACGTTGTGGGCCAGCCGCAGGGCGTGGACGTAGTAGGTCCACGCATGGTTCGTGGTGCGCACCCGGTCGGCCGCGATCAGCGTGTCGAACATCAGGGACGGCTTGTCCAGGAACACCCGCTTCCCCGCGACCATGCCGGTGGCCCGGAGGTCGGCCGGGGTGGCGTGGTGGATGTGGGTGTCCATCAGCCCGCTGAACGCCCCGATCAGGGCCCACAGCTCGTCGTCGGTGTGGGTGCCGTCCGCGTCGACCATCGCACCGACGATCTCGTAGGCCTCGGCCACGACGTCGTCGGTGGGCGCGCCGCTGCCCAGGGACTCCAGGGCCGGGGACACCCCGGCCACGAACTCCCGGACCGGTGTCCGCAACAGATCGCTCACGACTGCCCCAGTCTGCCCCATGCCTGCGACAGGCCGCGGACCCGCCTCATCCCTCGCCCAGCAGCACGTCGATGTCCTCGTGCTGGTCCTGGCCGGGCCGGTCGACCTGGATGCCCGCCGCGGCCAGCTTGGCCCCGGCGATCTCACCGTCCAGCGCAGGGCTGATCACGTGCACCCCGGGGTCGTGCCCGCCACGAGCCAGCTCGTGGCACCCCACGCCCTGCACCGCGAAGGAGAGGTCCATGATCTCGATCGGGTGCCCCAGGCCGCCGGCGATGTTCACCAGCGCCCCGTGCACCAGGACGTGGACACCGCGGCCGTCGGGCAGGTCGAAGCGCTCGATCCCCTCACGCACGGTCCGCACGCGGGTCGCCGCCGCCGACAGGGCCTCGACGTCGATCTCGAGGTCGTGGTGTCCCGCGTTGGCCAGCACCACCCCGTCGGGCAGCAGGGACAGGTGGGGCGCGCCGACGGCCCGGACGCCCCCGGTCGCGGTGATCACGATGTCGGCGGTGGGCAGCGCGTCGGCAAGAGGTGCGACCACATGGCCGTCCATGTGGGCCTCCAGCGCCTTGACCGGGTCGATCTCGGTCACGACCGGCGTGCCGCCCATGGCCCGTACGTAGGTCGCCAGGCCGCGGCCGACCCAGCCGTAGCCGACGATGACGACCCGCTTGCCCGGCAGCAGCATGTTCGTCAGGTTCAGCACCGCCTGCACGGTGGACTGCCCGGTGCCGTAGCGGTTGTCGAACAGGTGCTTGCACCGTGCGTCGTTGGCCGCCATCGCCGGGAACGGCAGGCGTCCTGCCGCCTGCAGCGCCCGCAGCCGGGCCACGCCGGTGGTGGTCTGCTCGGTGACGCCGGCCAGCCCTGCGTAGGCGTCGGGCCGGTGCCGCGCCATCCGGATCGTCAGCTCGGCACCGTCGTCGATGACCAGCTCCGGCCGGGTGTCGGCGACGGCCAGCAGGTCCGCCTCCCACGCCGGCATCCCGCTGGCCCTGGTGGAGTGCACCTCTATGCCCGACGCCACCAGGGCGGCGGCGACGTCGTCGCGGGTCGACATCGGGTTGCTGCCGGCGACGACCACCGTCGCGCCCGCGTCGGCCAGCACGGTCGCCAGCAGCGCGGTCTTGGCCTCCAGGTGCACGACCAGGGCGACCCGTCGGCCCTGCAGCGCCCCGTCGGCGAGCCGGCGACGCAGGTAGCCGTCGACGACCGGCGAGTGCCGCCGCGCCCAGTCGATCGCCATCAACCCCTCCGGGGCGAGGGAGGGATCGGCGATGCGCGAGCGTGCGGCGACGGACGTCATGACGCCGATCCTGCCATCCGGCGGCGACGATGCGATCCTGCCGGCATGGACGCCCTCGCAGCACACCTGGCCCGCAGGCCCCCGGTCCGGGTCGTCTACACCGACCTGGACGGGACCCTGCTGGGCCGGGACGGCTCGGTGCTGGCCGACGCCGACGGTCGCCCCACCCTGCAGGCGGTGACCGCCCTGGTCCAGGCGGCACGTGCTGGCGTCGCCGTCGTCGCCGTCAGCGGGCGCCGTGCCTCGACCCTCCAGCAGGACGTCCGCATCCTGGGGCTGGACGGCGGGATCGCCGAGGTGGGCACGGTCATCATCCGCGACGGCACCCACCACCTGCGCTGGGGCGACTGCCCGCGGGACCTGGGGCCGACGCCACGGGCTGCGCTGGCCGCGGTCGGGGCGCTGGACGTGCTGATGGAGGCGCTGGGCGCGGACCTGCGGCCCTACGCGCTCTGGGACGCCGGACGGGAGGGTGGGTTCCTGCTGCACGGCGCGGTCGACGTCGCGCAGGCCGACCGTCTGCTGGCGCAGGCGGGGTTTGGCTGGGCACGGCTGGTCGAAAACGGTCGCAGCGGCGGGTGGGAGGGTC
>JBFKGB010000330.1:0-4231 GCA_041633535.1 Euzebya sp.
GATGGGCGCTGGACCGGGCGCGCCAGCAGGCGCACGATGACCATGTGCTGCTGATGTGGGCGTGCGGGCTGGGCGTGCTGGTCACGCTGGGCCTGATCGTGCGCTGGCGCCACCCGGTGCGGCAGATCGTGCTGGAGGAGACGCCGGTCGTCACGGCGCTCCTCGGCGGCGGACCGCGCATCCGGCACCACGCGCCCGAACCGCCGCCGCGGCGCGAGGACGTGGTCGGGATGGGCCCGGCCATGCGGCGGGCGCTGCAGCAGGTGGACGTCGTGGCGCTGGCCGGCATCATCAGCGGCCTGCTGTTCGTCGGACCCGCCAGCCGGCTGATGATGCGGCTGATCGCCGCCACCGCCGGCGATGCGGCCCAGGGCGTCAGGACCGAGGCCGATCAGGTCGTGGGCGTCATCACCGTGGAGGGGACGGTCGGGCTGATCCTCTTCGTCGGGCTGTTCACCGGGCTCATCTCGGCGGTGCTGTACGCGGTCACGCGGCAGCTGCTGCCGGCAGGCCTGGTCGGTGGAGCGGTCTTCGGGGTGGCCCTGCTGGTGGTGCTGGGACCGGTCAACGACCCGATCCGCCCGGACAACCCCGACTTCGGTCTGGTCGGGCCGGGGTGGCTGGCGCTGCTCGTGTTCCTGGCGATGGCGCTGGTCCAAGGCGTGTTCCTGGCGGTGCTGCTGCCGCGGCTGTCCGCCCGCGTGCCGCTGCTGGCCCCTCGTCCCCGCACGCTGCTGTGGTACGTCCCGCTGGTCCTGCTGGTGATCACCGGGGTGGGTCTGATCGGGCTGGCGGCCGTGCCGGTGCTGGCGGCGGCACAGGTGCTGCACGCCCGCCTGGGGACGCAGCGGCAGCACGCCCTGCTGCAGGGCGCCCGCGCGGTCGCGGCCGTCGGTCTGCTTGTGACCGTCCCACGGTTCCTGGACGCCGTCGTGAGGATCTGGCCGACCGGCCCCTCCGCATGACGGCGCGCCGTCACTGGTAGCTGATGAAGTCCGGGACCGGGTCGAGGGCCAGCACCTCGGCGGGCTGGAACCGGTTGGGGTCCTCGTCGAAGAAGACCTTGAAGCCGTTGAAGAACGGTGGGTCCTGTCGGAGGATCCGGTAGCTCTCCAGCTTCACCCCACGGCCGCCCTGGCCGTCCATGTGCAGGAGGGTGGCAAGCCCGTCCCGGGCGACCAGGTCGGGGCGGTCACGGATCATGTCGACCCGGAAGTTGTGGATGATCAGCAGCTTCTCGGGCAGCTGCTCCTCGGCGACGATGTCGGCCAGGTAGGCCGACACGGCGTTGACCTCGGCGGCGTCGACGTGCCCGATGGTGCCGCCGCCGGGGCGTGCGGGCGCATCGGTCCGCCACTCCGGGTCCAGCGCCAGCCCGACGTCCGGCTCGCGCAGGAAGCGGTCGTAGACGCGCGCCTCGGTCAGGAAGTCCGACCGGCCGGGCTGCAGGTCCAGCACCAGGTAGGCGCCCTCGGCCCGGGCGGCGTCCAGCCACCGCTGGATGTCCTCCTCGGCCGAACGCGCCCGGTACTGCCCATCGCTGCCGGCCGCGGCGGTGGCGATCGTGGCGATCAGGTCGAAGGTGCGCAGGACCGGGCGGTCCGACAACGCCTCGTACGGTCCGACGATGGCGTCCAGCCGCGGCCTGACCGCCTGTGGGTCCTGCTCGCCCAGCACGCCCAGCGCGGGTGAGAAGTGCGAGCCGTACAGCGCCACCAGACGCCGCTCGGGCAGCAGCGACCAGCCACCGCCCGGCAGGACCGGCCCGCTGATGACCAGCTCGACCTGCGCCGGCGCGTCGCCGCTGAGGGTGGCGTCGCCGCCCAGCAGCACCACCTGTGCGACGTCGGGCCCGGCCTGGCGCAACGCCATGGCCGTGGCGGGGCTGTCACGCAGGTCCCCGCCGTCGACCAGCAGCAGTGCGGCGCCCTCGACCGCTGCGACCGGGCCGGCCGCCAGCGCGTCGGCGATCCCGCCGTCGGACCCGGCGGCCAGCCACGTGGTGGCCGGGTCGACCAGGCCGGCACCCCGCGCCGCGGCGTAGGTCGCCGCCGCGGTCCCGTAGCGGTCGGCACCGCTGACCCTGCTGACCGTCCGACCCTCGGCGGCCAGCGCGTCGCTGACCTCCTCGCCCACGACCGCGGTACCACCGACGACGAGCATCTCGCGTGGCGCCTGCTCCTCCAGCAGCGCACCGACGGCAGGCGGCACGGTCGAGGTGCCGACCAGCAGGACGGGACGACGCTGGACCGCGGCCAGCCACGCTCCGACCACGGCATCCGCGGGCGCGTCCCCCGCGGCGACGACCGCGCCGTCCCAGCCGGGGATCTGCCTGGCGACCAGGGCCGCGGTCTCGGCCCGCGACGCCCCACCGATGCGGGTGACCGTGACCCCTGACTCGACCAGGGCATCGGCAACAGACGGGGCGATCGCCGCCTCACCGCCGACCAGGACGACCTGGGTCGTGCCAAGTCGCTGCAGCTCGTCGGTCACCCGCCCGTCCAGCCGGTCGGCAGGGGTCAGCAGCAGCGGACCACCCTCGACGCGAGCCAGCGGGCCGCCGACCAGGGCATCCGCCGATGCCCCCGCGGCCGCCAGGACCACGGTGTCGGCGGCGTCGAACCCGCGGTGGGCCACCGCGATGGCGGTGGCGACACGGTCCTGCCCGGCCAGGCGGGTGACGGTGCGCGGTGACGTGTCGTCCTGCGCCCGGGCCACCTCGCCGCGGGGTGTACCCAGCAGCGCAGCTGCGATCGTAAGGACCAGGAACACGGTTCGGGCTGGGGACGAGGTCGTCTGCATACCCCCAGACCTACCAGAGACGCCGGCGCTGCGGCCGGGGCCTGCGTCACGCGCGAAGAAGGCCCAGGATCTCCTGCAGCGTCCCGTCGATGGTGTCGAAGCGCTCGTCGTGGCGGTCGAGCCGTGCGTCGATGGTGTCGAGCCGTGCGTCGATTGCGTCGAACCGGTCGTCGTGGCCATCAAGCCGTTCGTCGATGACAGCCCACTGCTGCTCCAGCCGGCTGAGGCGACGGTCGGTCTCGCGCGTGTTGTCCCGCAACGTGTTGAGGACCGCGGTCTCCAACGTGTTGATACGGGTCCGCAGGTCATGGGCCAGCTGGTCCATGCGCTGATGGGTCGCGTGCAGATCCTCCGACACCGAGGCGCGGAACTCCCGCACCATCGTCCGCAGCTCCTCCTCCACACGCCTCTCCATCCGCTCGATCCTAGGACCATCGCCCTGCTGATCGCCAGCCTCCCAGATCGGTCGCGGACTGGGACCGGAAGCCCGGGTCGGCTGTGGACAACGCCTCACTCGCGGCGACGGGTGCCGCGCCGGGACTCGCGGTGGGCCCGCTTGCTGGCGTCCGGGGCCCAGTACCCCTCACGGACCTCGGTGGCCAGCCGGTCGGTCTGGGCCAGCTGCTCCTCGTACTTCAGGGGGTCGGCCGAGCCGGCTGCCGCCGTGCGCAGCAGGTCGGCGGACTGCTGGAACAGCGTCGAGGAGCGGCGCAGGTCGCCGCGGTCCGCAGCCGCCCGAGCCTCGGCGATCCGCCGGGCCGCCTCCAGCGACTGCACCTCCTCCACCACCCGTGCGTCGGGCACCTGCGCGGCCGCGTCGTCCGTCGACACCACGTTCACCACGACGGGGACGGTCACGGTGTGCTGCGCCACCCCACCGGTCACCGCGGTCCAGCGCAGCACCAGCTCGGCGATGGTCACCGGGCCGAGCGCCGCCACGCCCGGTGTCCCCAGTCGCAGCAGACACGACCGGGTCGTCCCCGCGTAGGCATCGCCCAGCTGGACCTGCACACCCCCGTCGACTGCCACAGACGGGTGGTCGTTCAGGACGCCGATCCACGCCACCCCCACAGCAGGACGGACCTCGACGCTGACGTTCTGCGCGGCGAGGGTGACCAGGTCGCCGAGCTCCTCCGCGAAGGCCGCTGCGGCGTCGTCGGCGGTGGCCAGGTAGCGGTACTCGCCGCCGGCCGCGTCAGCCATGGCGGCCAGCAGCTCCTCGTTGAACCCCTCGCCGACCCCGAACAGGGACGTCCCGATGCCGTCGTCGGCTGCGGCCCGGACCAGCGCGGACAGCTGGCTGCTGCCGGTCACACCCACGTTCGCCTGTCCGTCGGTCAGCAGCAGCACACGCCGGGGACCGGAGGTGGTGGCCAGGACCTCACGGCCCTTCAGCCAGCCGCCGCTGAGGTTCGTCATGCCGCCCGGC
>JBFKGB010000331.1:0-4229 GCA_041633535.1 Euzebya sp.
CGTCGTCGGCCATGCCGGCCACCGCGGCCCGGATGCGCGGCGGGGTCAGGTCGGGTCGCCGCAGGTCCGCGGCGATGGCGCCGTCGCGCAGGACCAGGACACGATCGGCGACGCGGGCGACCAGGTCCAGGTCGTGGCTGACCAGCAGGATCGCGGCGTCCTGGGTCCGCATGTGCGAGATGAGCGCCTCGACCGCCCCGACGCCCCCGGAGTCGAGGGCGCCGGTCGGCTCGTCCAGCACCAGCAGGGTGGGCCGACCGATCAGGGTCCGGGCCAGCGCGACGGACTGCCGCTGCCCGCCCGACAGGGACGCCACCGGCCTGGTCAGGTCGGGCAGCACGACCCCGAGCCGGGCCAGGAGGGTCCGTGCGCGGACCTCCGCGTCAGCGGTGGAGGGCAGCCACGCCGGCTCGCGGCCCAGGAACAGGTTGTCGACGACGTCGAGGTTGTCGCACAGCGCCAGGTCCTGCCAGACGACCTCCAGACCGTCGGGCCGCGGGACACCCGAGCCCTCGACGGCGCGGCCGGCGACCTCGACCACGCCCTCGTCAGGGGCGATGGCGCCGGCGATGCAGCGCACGAGCGTGGTCTTGCCGGCGCCGTTCTCGCCCACCAGGGCCACGACCTCGTCGGCGTCGACGGTCAGGTCCACACCCTCCAGGACGCGCACGCTGCCGAAGCGTCGGTGCACACCCTCCACGCGCAGGGCCGGTGGCCGGCCCGCCGAACGGCTCATCGTGCCAACCTAGAGCACGGAGCGGCACCCCGGGGGCGTGCGGCGGTCAGTCCTCGTCCTCACCGGCCCAGGGGTCGGTGGCGGCGAACTCCAGCAACGACTGGGCAGCCTTGCGGTTGATGGAGGTCACGATCCACGTGCCGTCCTCCCGGTCCTCACGCTTCAGGACCTCCCCGCCCTCGTAGGCGCTGTTGACCACGTCGGCACGGCTGTAGGGCACCAGTGCCTCCACGATCCGGCGGTAGGGCGGCACCCGGTCGGCGACCAGACCGATCAGCGCCTCGACGCCCTCGCCGGTCACGGCGGACACGGCGATGACGCCACCCTTCAGCGCGCGTGCCTCGACGGCCTTCGCCAGGCCCGTCACGACGTCGGGGTCGGCACGGTCGATCTTGTTGAGCACCAGCAGCCGGGGAAGGTCACCGGCGCCGATCTCGGCCAGGACCTCGTCCACGGCGATGACGTGGGACTCCGCCTCCTCGTGGGAGGCGTCGACGACGTGCAGCAGCAGGTCGGACTGCAGCGTGTCCTCGAGCGTGGACTTGAACGCCTCGACCAGCGCGGTCGGCAGCTTCTTGACGAACCCGACGGTGTCGGTCAGGACCACCTGCCGGGAGTCGGGCAGCTCCAGCTTGCGGGCCGTCGTGTCCAGCGTCGCGAACAGCTGGTCGGCGACCAGGACGTCGGCGCCCGTCATGGCGTTCATCAGGGTCGACTTGCCCGCGTTGGTGTAGCCCACCAGCGCGACGGTCGGCACGTTGTTGCGTCGCCGCCACTGCGACTTGGTCTGGCGGACCTGTCCGTAGTCCTTCAGGTCGCGCTTCAGCTTGGTGATGCGGCGGTTGAGCTTGCGTCGGTCGACCTCGAGCTGGGTCTCACCGGGCCCACGGCCGCCGATGCCACCGGCCTGCCGTGACAGCGCGGCACCCCAGCCACGGAGCCGCGGCAGCAGGTAGGACAGCTGGGCCAGCTCGACCTGGGCGACACCCTCCTTGGAGGAGGCGTGCTGGGCGAAGATGTCCAGGATCACGATGGTGCGGTCCAGCACCTTCACGCCCAGCTTCTCCTCCAGGTTGCGCTGCTGTGCCGGCGACAGGTCGTCGTCGAACACGACGGCGTCCGCGTCCAGCGCCTGCACCAGGTCCTTCAGCTCGGCCACCTTGCCGCGGCCGATGAAGGTGGCGACGTCGGGGGTGTCCCGACGCTGCACGACCCGGCCGACGGTGTCCCCACCGGCCGTCTCCAGCAGCTGCTCCATCTCGTCCAGCGAGGCGTCGATCTCGTCGCTGGAGGTGCCGGGCAGGCCCACGGACACCAGGACGGCGTTGTCGACCTTGCGGAAGATCGCCACACCCTCCTGGGGGGCACCGTCCTCGATCCGCTCCGCCTCCAGGCGGCGCCGCTCGGAGCGGCGCAGCTGCAGGCGTCCGTCCTCGTCGACGTCGATGTGGTCGCGGGGACCCTTGCGGTCGGTCTGCTCGCCGTCGGTCATGTGTCGGATCCGTTCTGCGCCGCCATGAGCCAGGCGCGGTCCAGCGTCCCCTCCCCCACCTCGACGGCGGGGCCGGTGACGTAGAGGGTCTCGGGGGTCCAGTCGATCTGGAGGACGCCGCCGGGCAGGTGCACGGCGGTCTGTCGGTCGGCGAGGTCGTTCAGGACGGCGGCCACCGCCATGGCCGATCCGCCGGTGCCGGAGGCGAGCGTCTCGCCGACGCCACGCTCCCAGATCCGTCCGTGCACGGTGCCGCGGTCGGCGACGCGGATGAACTCCACGTTGGTGCCCGCAGGGAAGGCGGGGTGCCGCTCGACCAGCGGGCCGACGTCGGCCAGCGGTGCCGCAGCGACGTCCTCGACCAGGACCACGGCGTGGGGGTTGCCCATCGACAGCGTCGTGACCGTCAGGTCCCGACCGTCGGGCAGGGTCAGGGGCATGGCCACCTCACCGGTGACGGGTGCGCCCATGTCCACGGTGCAGGTCTGCACCAGCCCGTCGTCGCCACGGTGGCAGACGACGGCCTTGACGCCGCCACGGGTGTCAACGGCCACGCGGTCGCCGCTGCCGATGCCCCTGTCCGCGGCGTACTTCGCGACCGTCCGGACGCCGTTGCCGCACATCTCCGCCACGGAGCCGTCGGCGTTGCGGTAGTCCATGAACACGTCGGCGTCCACGCCGGGTCGCGCCGCCCCCAGGCGGATGACGCCGTCCCCGCCGATCCCCCGGTGCCGGTCGCACAGGGCGCGCACCAGTCCGGGTGTCAGCCCGACGGTGTCGTCGAGGTCGGGGATCAGCACGAAGTCGTTGCCGGCACCGTGCACCTTCAGGAACCGCAGCGTGGCGGGAGGTGTCGTGGTGTCCGTCGATTGCTCCGTCAACATGGTCCGTTCGTCGGGGTGCGGAGGGCCAGGTCCAGCGGATCCGCGGCCTCTGCGGGGTGGTGCCACTGTACCCGCGGGTCTGCGGCGAACCAGCGGCGTTGCCGGGCCGCGAACCGGCGGGTGCGGATGACGATCCGCTCGTGCACCGCAGCCGGGTCCCCGGGCCCCTCCCCCCGCAGGTGGGCCATCAGCTCGGCGTACCCGATGGCCTGCGCGGCGCTCGTCGACAGGGTGCGGTCCAGCAGGGCCCGGCACTCCTCGATCCAGCCGTCGGCGAGCATCGCCTGCACCCGGTCCTCGATCCGGCGCAGCAGCTCCGGCCGCGGCAGGTCCAGGCCGACGACCCGCAGGTCGGGGTACAGGCTGTCGTGGGCGTCCCACGCGGTCCGGAAGGAGGAGAAGGGACGGCCGGTCAGCTCCGCGACCTCCAGCGCCCGCGTGATCCGGCGGACGTTGGCCGGGTCGATCTTCGCTGCGGCCGCGGGGTCGCTGTCGGCCAGGCGACGGTGCGCGGCGAACACGTCGGCCTCGACGCCGGCCTGCACGGCCGCCCTGACCCCCGGGTCGGTCGGTGGGAACTCCAGCGGGTCCACGACGGCGCGGAAGTACAACCCCGACCCCCCGGTCAGCAGCACCGGGTGCCCGTCGGCCCGTGCCGCTGCGATGGCCGCGCGGGCCTGTGGCTGGAACCACTGGACGCTGCAGTCCTGCTCGACGTCGAGCACGTCGACCATGCGGTGGGGCACCTGCTCGCGGTCTGCCGGCGAGGGCTTGGCCGTCCCGACGGTCATCTGCCGGTAGACGGTGAAGGCGTCGATCGCCACGATCACGGCGTCGTGGGCGGCGGCAGCCTGCATCGCCAGGTCGGACTTGCCGATCCCCGTGGGCCCGATCAACGCCACCACCGGGGGTGTGCCGGTCATGCGCCCTGTGCGACGACGTAGCCGACGCCCAGCGGCGCTGCGGCCGCCCGGACGACCGTGCCCAGAGGCACCTGCTGCAGCACGGCACCGAGGACGCGCAGCGGGCCGGCACCCCGGGCGCAGGCGTCACGGGCCAGGGCGGGATCCAGGCGCAGCAGGTCCGCCGGACGCCCGTTGTCGAGGGCGGCGACGAC
>JBFKGB010000332.1:0-4215 GCA_041633535.1 Euzebya sp.
GGGGCCGTTGCCGTGGGTGACCACCAGGTGGTACTGGCGCTCGATCAGGCTCATCAGCGATCGCGCGATGCTCTCCGCGTTGCGCTCGTGGTCCTCGATCGTGCCGGCTTCGCCCTTCTGGATGAACGCGTGCCCACCCATCGCCACCAGAGCGATGGGGTGCCCGTCCTCGGCGTCATGCATTTGTTTCAAATCCCTGCTCCCCTCCGGAACGCGTCGCTGGTAGTCTGACACGAGGGCGGGGGCTGTCAACGCCGGGCGGGGGCGCCGCTTCCGCGAATCGGGAGCCGGGCCGAGAAGCCGAGGGAGGAGACGCGGTGAGTGATCCCACGGGTTCGAGAGACTCCGACAGGGTCGGGTTGTCACCGGGAGCGCTGGCGGGCAAGCGGGCCTGGATCACCGGCGGCGGCACGGGGCTGGGGCGCGCGATGGCCCTGCGCTTCGCTGCACTGGGCGCCCGGGTGGGGCTGTCCGGACGCAGCGAGGACTCGCTCGCCGCGACGGCCGAGAGCATCCGCAACGCGGGCGGTGAGGCGACCTGGGCCCGCTGCGACGTTCGCGATCCCCCTCGCCCTGCTCAGCTTGGCAGCGGCAAGCCTGTTCCCCGTCCTCACCCTGGACCGGCCCGCGGGCGTGGGCACGACCACGTTCACCGTCGCCGACGGCGACCGGCGTCTGCCGGTGCAGGTGTGGTACCCGACCGACCCCGACGCCGAGGGTGAGCGCAACGTCATCACCGCCGACCCGGTCGGGTTCGCGGTGATCGCCGGCGGCTGGCTGGGGCTGCCGCCGACGTTGCTGGGCCACCTGGGGCTGATCCGGACCGCGGCCGTCGTCGACGCGCCCCTTCCGGAGGCGCCGTTGCCCGTGGTCGTATCGGTCCACGGGTGGGGCGGGTTCCGCCACGCCCAGGTCCAGCTGCTTGAGGACCTGGCCGCCGACGGCCACCTGGTCGTGGCCATGGACCACGTGGGCGGCGCGATCGTGGCCCAGCCCGTCGACGGGGGCGAGCTGATCCCCATCGACCCCGACCTGCTGCCCGACGGCGTGCCCGACGACGTCTACCAGCAGGCGTCTGAGGAGCTGGAGCGCCGCTTCCGCGACGACGTGCTGGCGCTGGTCGAGGAGCTGACGACCCCGACCGGTCAGGTGCCCGCCGATGTCGCCGCCCTCGTGGACCTGGACCGTCTGGTGCTGCACGGCCACTCCACCGGCGGCGGCGCGGCGATCTGGGCCTGCCAGGACCTGGGTCCGGACCGGTGCGACGGCGTGGTCGGCCACGACCCGTGGGTCGAGCCGCTGCCCCAGGCCGTGCGGCAGGCAGGGCTGGACGTGCCGCTGCTGAGCCTGCGCAGCGAGCCGTGGGTGGGGGACGAGAACGATGCGCTGCTCGTCGACGTCCACGCCGCCACACCACGGACGTGGGGGCTGGCGATCCCTGGGACGCTGCACCGGGACGTGACGGTCCTGACGCTGCTGACCCCGCTGGCGTCACAGGCCGGCCTGTCGGGCGAGCGCGACCCCGCCGACACCCACCGCCTGACCCTGCAGGTGACCGCAGCGTTCCTGGCAGAGGTGCTGGGATCCGGGACAGGCGACCCGGGGCTGCTGGAGGACCCGCCGGCCGGCGTCGAGGTGTCGGCCCCGCGCTGACCCGACGGTTGTCCACAGCCCGGCAAGATCGTGCGCCGGCGGTGGCCGGTCATCGGTCAGGGTGGTGACCTCACCACAGGAGGGAACCACCATGTACGGGATGGACGTCGTTGACCGCGGGGCGCTGCTCCTGCAACTGATCACGCTGCTGCAGGACGGCCCACAGAGCCTGGAGTGGCTGACACAGCGCGCTCGCCAGGTCCGCAGGGACCTGACCATCGACGAGGAGGTCGTTCGCGAGGTCGTGTACTCCAGCGCGATCATGGTCGGCGGGGCGGACGACCAGGTCGCCCTGCTGATCGATCACCTGGACGGCCAGGTCCTGACGCACCGCGTCACCGCGCCGACCGCCGGGCGGACCGACCTGTGGTCCAACCTGGCGCTGCAGCCGCTGGCGATGTCTGCCCTCCACACCCCGCTGCGCCTGGTGGACGGCGGCAAGCTTCGGCCCGCGGCGTTCGGCCACGAGGCCCTGGTCGGTCCGCCGGGCTGGTTGCCCGACGTCCCCGCCGGGACGCTCCTCGCCCTGTCGGTCACCGACCGGCGCGTCGAGGTGCGGCCGCTGCCGGAGGGGACCCTCACCTCCCCCGCGGATGAGCAGGCGGTGCGCGCCGCCCTGGGCCGGCACTACCGGAAGGAGTCGTGGTGGAACGCCGACGTGATGGAGGACCGACCTGCAGAGCTGAACCGTGCGATCGGGCACGCGCTGCTGGAGGACCCGCAGCTGCTGGCGCAGCCGGTCTCACCCCTGAACGAGCTGTTGTACGACGCGCTGGAGCAGGACCGCCAGGACCACCAGTTCCTCCACCTGTCGCGATGGGCCGGTGACGAGTCGATCTCCTTCTACGTCAGCGACATGCCCATCGCCCTGCACGCCGAGCTGAACCAGCGGGCGCACAGGTACGGCATGTCCTTCGACCAGTACGCCATCGCCGTCCTCGGCCTGGCCGCCTGGCGGACCCCGTTCGCGGAGGACCTCGGCCCCTGGGAGGACTTCGCCGTCATCACGACGACGCAGTGAGCACGGGGTCTGCGGTCGCCTCAGACGACCCAAGCAACCATCCCGGTTCCGGGAACCCATGGCCAGCCATCCACCTCCAACCCCGGCGAGCGGCGATCCACGCCGCCGATGAGACAGGGGAACCGAACGACGATGGCATCTGTCCGCACACGCGCCGCCGCACTGATGGCGCTGATCCTCACCCTCGGCCTGGCCGCCGCCGCGATGGCGCAGGACCAGCCGCCTGCCGAGCCCGTCACGCCCGACGACGGCACGCGCACCTCGCGCGTCGCCGGGTCCACCCGCATCGACACTGCCGTTGCGATCGCCCAGCGGGCGTTCCCCGACGGCGCCCCCACGGCCTACCTGGCCAACGCCGACACCGTCGTCGACGCGGTCGCCGGCGGGTCGCTGACCGACGGCCCGATCCTCCTGGTCCCGCGCTGCGACCTGCCGACCACCGTCGCCGATGAGCTCGCCCGACTGCGCCCGCAGGAGGTCATCGCCCTCGGCGGCCCCGGCGCGGTCTGCGACGAGGTCCTGACCGCCGCCGCGGAGGCCACCGACAGCCCGGGCGACGCCCCCCGGCCGATCGACCCCGACGTGGTCATCACCGCCACCGCCGAGATCACCGACGCCACCAGCACCCCGCCGTTCACCGTCGACGTCGACGACCCCGGCGTCGTCATCGAGGGTGGCAGCGCCGCCCACGACATCACCTTCACCGGCACCGACGGCACAGTCGCCCTGGACGACCCGCGGTTCAGCGGGGTGCTGCCCAACACCGACGGCACCGGCCAGATGGTCGTGACCGGCCGCGGCTGCGGCCCCAACGTCGACGAGGAGGGCACCGCCTTCATCGCCTGCCAGGAGGACTTCCTGATCGTCGTCGTGGAGGAGGGCGAGCCCACGCCCACCGCGGTGACGGTCCACACCGACGACACGCAGGTCGGCCCGACCCCGCTGGACCCCGGCACCTACGTGTTGGAGCAGCCGGTCCGCTGGGACACCGGCAGCACCGACGGCGAGGTCGCCTTCGACGACGGCCAGGCCACGATCCGCATCACCTACACCGTCACCTCAGCCGGCGGCGCCCCGGCCCCGCAGGACCCGGTCGTGACCTGGTCGACCCCCGACGGTGAGTTCCGCACCAGCGGCCACCCGGCCGCCGACCTGGACCGCATCCGCGAGGGCGCGGCCGCCGGCGAGGCCGTCGGGATCCCCAACGGCGTCATCCACATGGGCGACGGCGAGGTCAACTACGGCCACGACTGGCACCTGACCGACATCGAGCTGGCCGACGTCGCCATCAGCACCTGCGACGGCACGGCCGCCCAGGTCGACGCCGACCTCGACCGCTACCTGGAGGTCGGCCGCTTCTGCCCCTGGGGGGCGGTCCCAATCGAGGTGACCGGCTAGCCCCGCTGGCCCTCGGCGCCGTCCTGCTGGACCACCAGCCGCCGCAGCCCGTCGGTGCTGCGGACGTCGACGCCGAGGGCCTGCGTCACCTCCGCCCTGATCCGCATCGCCTGGGCGATCTCCGGCACCGGCATCCCGCCGCA
>JBFKGB010000333.1:0-4214 GCA_041633535.1 Euzebya sp.
AGGGCACCGCCAACACGTTCGAGGCGACGTTCGGGATCGTCGTGACGGGGCCCGACGGCGCGGTGGTCGAGGACACGTTCGTCATGGCCTCGTGCGGCTCCGGCTGCCGCGGCGACTGGACCCACCGGCTGGAGGGGCTGACCGCAGGTGTGCACACCGTGGCCCTGACCGAGGACGACCCCTCCGACGGCGAGGGCCGGCCGCCCTTCAGCGTGACGATCGACGTGCGTGTCCCCGCCTGAATGAACTGAACATGGTTCGCCGCTGCGGTATCATGCCGCGGCGGGAGGGTCCGCCGACCGACGTGTGGGGCGGTCGCTTCCGCGGTCCCGCCGTCACCCGACCCCCGTGGCGGCGCGGCCGCCCCCGGAACCACCCCGGGCGGCGACGGATGGTGGAGGAGCAGCGGTGGCGGTGCACGGTTCGGACACGACGGGAGCGGCTGACGTGGCCGACATGGCCGACGCGGCCGCTGAGCTGTCCGCGGCGGCTGCCGTCAACGACCTGGACGAGTGCCTGCACGTCCTCGTCGACGTCTGCGGACGGCTGACCGGCGCGGTGGACGCCGGCGTGATGGTCCAGACCCACAGCGGACGCCTGGCCGAGCAGCTGGTGGCCACGGTCGCGGATCCCACGACCCCCCTCCACCGCGACATCGCCTCACGGCTGGACCGCCGCACGCCGGCCCGTCGTCACGACGGCTGACAGACCCAGCGCGAGCACCCCGACGGCGGGCCACGGCGTCACCACGGTCCCGGCGGTCACGATCATCCCGACGCCGGCCGCAGCGGCCAGCACGCCGCCTGCCGTCGCCCGCGGCCCGCGATCCGCCGGGTGGACCCGGTGCAGCAGCAGTCGTGTGGCACCGGACGTGATGAGGACGAGCACGAGCGTCAGGGCCAGCACGACCAGCACGACGACCGGCCGCAGCAGCCACCATGCCGCGCTCAGGGGCTCCGTCGTCGCCAAGGGGTCGAGCACCACCAGCGGGCCGACCGCCGGGCGCACCAGCAGGGCGCCCAGGACCACCAGGGCGGTCATGTGCCACAGGTACAGCGGCATCGACCATGCGGCCAGCAGGTCCAGCAGCCGGCGCGGACGGGCTGCGGCCAGCCGCTCCTCCAGCCGCGGGGCCAGGTGCAGGACGGTCGCGGCGTAGGCCAGGCCGTGCAGGGCCAGCAGCAGCGAGGGCGGGCTGTTGTTTGAGCGCGCGGCCCCGGTGACCCCGACGACGGGCGCGGTGTAGCCGGCCAGGTGGACCAGGGCGACAGCACCCGTGACCGCCGCGACCGCCATGGCCGGCAAGGGCGGACGGGCCGTGCCTGACTGCACCAGCACGCCCAGCAGCGTCGGGAGCGACCAGACCAGCAGGAAGTTGACGTAGCCGACGGCCGGGGCGCCGGCCAGATGGGCGGCGTCGACCAGTGCGACCCCACCCAGCAGGGCGACCAGCACGACCGGGCCGCGCCCGGCGTCGGCGACGCGGACCCACAGGGGGACCAGGGCCTGCACGACGACGTAGGTGGCCAGGAACCACAGCGGGACCAGCGCGGCCGAGCTGGCGACGCCGGCCAGCGCCGTGCCCTCGGCGCCCGGGACCAGCCCGCCCAGGAGCGGCCCAACCAGCAGCCACAGCGCCAGCAGCGGCAGGGCCGGCACCAGCAGCCCCGTCGTCCGGCGCGTCGTCCAGGCCGCCCAGGCCTGTCGGTCCCCGAACCCGCGGGACCGGACCGAGCCGGCAGCGGCGTACCCGCCGACGGCGAAGAAGACCGCCATGACCTGCAAGACCCAGGTGATGGGGTGGGTCCAGCTGGCGACGTCCAGCAGCGAGGAGACGGCCAGGTCACCCGCCGTGTCCCGGTGGATGACGCTGATCAGGATGTGGCCCAGGACGACCACGCTGAGGGCCAGGGCCCGGCAGGCGTCGACCCAGCGCTCACGCGGCGGGGCGGCTGATCCGGTGGAGTGGTGCAGCTGTGGGGCGGTGGTCCTCGTCATGACCACACCGTCCGCCCGCGGGGTGGGTGGTCACATCGGGGCCACCCCTGATCCTCACCCTGAGGCACCCTGAGCACGTCCGGCCATCCCGCTCCGATCACCACGTGCCTGCACAGGTCGACGACGAACGAGGGCCCACCGGGCGGCCACGGGCACGCGACCGCCTTGTGAGAGCTCTCGATCGTCCGTCCGTGAGCTGGGTGGTGGCGATCGGCGGCCGGGGTCTGCCGTCGCCGGCGTCAGAAGGGGCTGTCGGCCGGTGGGTCGGGTGGTCTGTCGGGTGGGATGGGAGGTGGTGGGTGCAGCCGGGGTCTGGTGGTGTAGCGGCGGCGGCCGATGCGGGTGTGCAGGGTGCCGTCGGGGTCCAGCTGCATGGTCCAGTGGTGTCGCGACAGGGCGGTGTGGTGGGGGCGGCAGATGGCGACGAGGTTGTCGGTGCTGGTCGGGCCGCCCTGGTGGCGGGGGATGACGTGGTGGAGGTCGCAGTGCTGCACGGGGGTGGTGCAGCCGGGTGTGCGGCAGCCCTGGTCGCGGGCGATCACGGCCCGTCGCATCGCCGAGGTGATCGGGCTGTGGGAGTCCCCGATCGCCACCGGTGTGCCGGTGGCGTCGGTGAGCAGCGGGATGATGTCGGCGTCCTGGGCGAGACGTCGGGTGAGTGCTCGGGTGATGCGACGTCGTCCGGTGCCGGTGCGCAGCAGCAGGCGGGACACGACGCTGCCGACCCCGGGTCCGTCGTCAGCCGGGTCGGCTTCGGTACGGCCGGTGGCAGCCGTGCTGGGGGGTCGCGTCGAGGCGTCACCGGCACCCGGCGCCGCGACGTCCTCGCCGAGCAGGTCGGTGAGGGATGCGACCAGCAGGAGGGAGGGTCGGGCTCGACCGCCGGCGCCGCCCGACAGGTGGGCGACGCTGATGCGGTGCAACGCCTCGGCCCACTGACGCGCCCGCGACCGCACCGGCTGGGCTGCCGTCGGCAGCACCGTCCCGTCGTCGTCGGTGACCGGTGGGGCGTCGGGTGCGACGGGCGGGTCAGCAGCATCATCCAGGGCCTCGGCGACGGTGGCAGCGGTGTCGGGGGCCAGGTCCCCGTACAGGCGGGCCCAGCCATCGAAGCCCAGCTGCATGACCAGCCGTTCGGCCCGCTCGACCGTCGCCTCATCGGTCTCGGCACGGGCGGTGTCGAGCCGGGCGACCAGGTCGCCGCAGGTCTCGCCCACCCGGTCGGGCTCGCCCGTGGCGGCCCGGTCGATCACCGCGACCATCAGGGCGTCCAGCACGCCCCGCAGGGCGACGGTGAGCCGGCGTGCCTCGGACACGATGGCGCGCAGCTGTGACCAGGACAGCCGGCCATCATCGAAGGCCTGCCAGGTCAGCGGCATCGCCTGCAGCGTCTGTACCGCCCGGTCCAGGAACCCCACATCCACACCGGTGACCTGGGCGCGCAGGGCGACATGACGGCGGGCGGGCAACCCCTCGGCCGGGCCTGCCGCAGCGATCGCACGCAGCACGGCGGCCATCTCGCGGTCCACCGTGCGCATCGCCGCGACCACCAGGTCGATCGGGTCGGCGGGCCGCACGACAGGCAGGTCGGGGTCCAGTGGCGCCACCGGTTCGGGGCCGTCCAGCTGTGCATCCCAGACCCGCCAGCAGACGACGTCGGGACCCTGCCCGACCGTGCCGTCCATCGCGTTGACCTGCATGTATGCAGTCTAGAGGGAGGGTGTGACATCCGGATCCGGAGGCCGTCCCCGGGGTGCTGCCGGCCTCAGCCGAGGTGCGCGACGACCGCGTAGCGCTCGTCGGTCACGGGTCCTCCCCACAGGGCGTCATCACCGGTCAGGTCGTGGTGCTCGACGCTGAGGACGTGCTGCGCGATCTCCTCCAGGAGGACCGTCGCACCCACTCCCCCGTACCACGGCAGATCGGTCCGCACGGTGTCGTAGTCACCGTGGTCGACGGGCTCGTCGACGGCGTCCGTGGCCGCCGTCCCCCAGCGTCCCTCCACCATCACCAGCCGTCCCCCTGGCCGCAGCAGCGACACCCATGCCGCGATCGCCGCCTGTGGGTCGGCAAGCGTCCAGGCCACATGCCGCACGAGGACGACGTCCAGCGACCGGGCCGGCAGGCCGGGACACGCCGCGTCGGCCACCGAGACGTCGACGTCCACTCCCGCCGCGAGCGCCTTCGCACGCGTTCGACGCACCATCGCGGGGGAC
>JBFKGB010000334.1:0-4207 GCA_041633535.1 Euzebya sp.
CGCAGGGCCACCATGGTGGATCCTGCTCACCAAGCCACCATGGTGGATCCTGCTCACCAAGCCACCATGGTGGATCCTGCTCAGTCGGTCGCGCCCGCGATCGGGGCGAAGCCGTCGGCCAGGGGCTGACCGCACAGGGCGGCGACGGCCTCGTGGACCGCTGCGGGCGCGGCCCGCCGCGACCGGGCCGAGTCGTCGGCCAGGCGCACCGGTGCGCCGAAGCGGACCGACACCGTGCCCCGCGGTGGCCGGCGCAGGGTCGGGGCGGTCTGTCCACGCGGCCAGACGTCGGCCATCCCCGTCATGCCCACCGGGACGATGGGCACCCGCGCGTCCGCGGCGATGCGGGCCATGCCCGAGCGGAACCGGAACAGCTCGCCGGTGGGCGACCGGGTGCCCTCGGGGAAGATGCCCACGACGGCACCAGCACGGAGATGCTCCGCGACGACCTCAAGGGCGGCCATGTCGGCGCTGCCGCGCTCGAGGGGGATCATGCCCATCATCATGTTGAACGGGCCGGCGGGGCCCCGCGCCAGCTCGGCCTTGCCGAGGAACCGCATCGGCCGGGGCGACGCCGCGCCCAGCGTGAAGTGGTCCAGGAACGAGCGGTGGTTGGCGGCCAGCAGGACCCCGCCGACCCGGGGCACGTTCAGCCGACCCTCAACGGTGCACCGGGTCCACCGCAGCAGCGCCGGGCCGACGGTGGCGTGGGCCAGCCGCATGGGCCCGGGGTGGGTCATGCGAACAGGCCGCCGTCGACCTGCAGGACCGTGCCGTTGACGTAGGAGGCCGCATCGCTGCACAGGAAGGCGATGGCGGCGGCGACCTCGTCCACCTCACCCAGACGGCCGGCGGGGATGCGGTCAAGGAAGCCCTCGGCCCCGACGTCGGTGGTCATGGCCGTCGTGATGAACCCGGGCGCGACCGCGTTGACGGTGATCCCCCGCTTGCCGACCTCGCGGGCCAGGGACTTGGTCAGACCGACCAGCCCGGCCTTGGACGCCGCGTAGTTGGCCTGGCCGGCGTTGCCGTGCAGACCGACGACGCTGGTGACGTTGACGATGCGGCCGTGGCGGGCGCGCAGCATCCGGCGCAGCACGGCGCGCGACAGCTGGAAGGCCGCGGTCAGGTTGACCTGCAGGGTCCGGGCGAAGGCCTCGTCGGCCATGCTCATCATCAGCCCATCGGCGGTCAGGCCCGCGTTGTTGACCAGGACGGCCACGCCCCCGACCTCCTCGACGGCGTCGGTCAGCGGGGTCACGTCCGTCGACAGGTCCGCGCCGACCGCGCGGGCCTGCACCCCCTCCGCCTGGCATGCCGTGACGACGGCGGCAGCGCCGTCCGCGTCACCGCCGTAGCCGACCAGCACGTCGTGGCCCGCCCGCGCCAGGGCCACTGCCGTGGCGGCCCCGATGCCCTTCGACGCGCCGGTCACCAGCGCCCAGCCCCTGTCGTCGCTCATCCGAGGTCCTCCGGTGTCGTGATCGCCGAGCGCAGGAGCGACCGGTCGATGCGCTTGACCATCGCACCCAGCACCGGCGTGGCGGCGAGCTCGATGACCTCGGTGACGTCGGCCTGGACCATCGTCAGGACGCTCTCGCGCCACCTGACGGGTCGCACGACCTGCTCGCGCAGCAGCGACGGCCAGTCCCCGGCCGCGGTGTGCAGCGCCGCGTCGACGTTGGCCACGACCGGGATCGACGCCTCGGCGAAGGGGGCGGCGTCCAGGGCCGCACCCAGGGGCTCGACGGCCGCGGCCATGTGCGGGGAGTGGTAGGCGGCACCGACGGGGATGTCGCGGACCTTGCCGCTGCCCTCGGCCAGCACGTCCTTCACGGCCTGCAGCTGTGCGGGCGTCCCGCTGACGGTGACCTGACCGACGGCGTTGTCGTTGGCGACGTGGGCGCCGGCCTGCGCACAGGCGGCCTGCACCTCCTCCACCTCGAACCCGAGGGCCGCGATCATCGTGCCCGGCATCGCCTCGGCGGCCGCCTGGGTGGCCCGGGCACGGACGTCGACCAGCCGCAGCGCCGCGTCGAAGGGCAGCACGTCGGCCGCGACGAGGGCGTTGTACTCCCCCAGCGAGTGCCCTGCCGTGACGCGCATCGCCGCGGGCGCCGACCCGCCCTCGGCCAGCCAGGCCTCGAGCAGGACCACGTGGTGCACGAACATGGCCACCTGGCAGCTCAACGGCTCCTGCAGCTCCTCCGCCGGCGCATCGGTGCCCAGGCGGCTGACGTCGCGGCCCAGCACGTCGTCGGCCTCGGCCCAGCGGGCGAAGGAGGGCACGTCACGCCACGCATCGGCCATGCCGGCACGCTGGCTGCCCTGGCCGGGGAACACCAGGGCGACGCTCATGACGCCTGCCGGCGGCGTCGCTCGACGGCCACGCCCACCGCGTCGACGAGCTGTCCGTAGGTCTCGACGTCCGCGGTCTCGCGGTCGGCGAAGCGGATGTCGAAGGCGTCCTCGATGGCGACCTGCAGCTCGATGACGGACAACGAGTCCAGCTGCAGGCCGTCCTGCAGCCTGGTCTCGGGGGTCAGCGCGTCGGCGGGGAGCCCGAACAGCTCGTCGATGACGGCTGCGACACGGTCAGCGGTTTCCATGGTGTGCTCTCGGTCCTGTCGGGGGCTGTCAACCGGCCTGGGCCCGCAACGCCTTCTTGTCGATCTTGCCGGTGGTGTTGCGTGGCAGCCTATCGGCAACCAGGATCCGCCTGGGGACGGCGTGCCGTCCGATGCGGGTGTCGACGAGCGACCGCAGGGCCATGACGTCGAGCGCGGCTCCCTCCCGCAGCACGACGGTCGCGCCGACCGCCTCCTCGCCCAGACCGTCCGGGACACCGTAGACCGCGGCCTCGACGACGTCGGGATGGTCCGACAGGACCTGCTCGACCTCGACGCTGAAGACGTTGGCACCGCCACGCATGATCACGTCCTTGGCGCGGTCCAGCAGCCGGACGGTGCCGTCGGTGCCGATGGTGCCGATGTCCCCGGTCCGCAGCCAGCCGTCGACGATCACCCGGCGCGACAGCTCGGGGTCGTCGGCGTAGCCGGGCGTCACGTTGGCGCCGCGGACCAGCAGCTCACCGGGGTGTCCCGGCTGGCCGTCGGTGCGGACCTCGACGCCCGCCAGGGGCCGCCCGACGGTCCCTGGCATCGGCGGGGCCGTGTGGTCGTAGCGCAGCGCCGTCGCCGGGCCGTGGGTCTCGCTGAGCCCCCACACGTCGTACATCTGCAGGCCGGGGAAGCGACGGTCCAGCCGGGCTGCCAGCTCCGAGGGCATCGGGGCCCCGCCGTAGATCAGGGTCCGCCACGTGTCCACCGGCGTGTCGTCGGACCGGGCCAGCATGCCCAGCCACGCGGGCACCGCATCGACGTAGGTGATGCCGGCATCGGCCATCCGTGCGGCGGCGCCGGCCGCGGCGGTGTCGGCGGGGATGACGTTGGTGCCGCCGACCAGCGCCATGGTGGTCGTCTGCGCCGACAGCGGACCGATGTAGTACAGCGGCAGGCACACGTAGGAGCGGTCGCGCTCGTCCAGCCCCAGCAGGTCGACGTAGGCCATGGCCGCATGGATCAGGCCCCGGGTCGTGACCTGGCTCATCTTCGGCACACCGGTGGTCCCCGAGGTGGCGATCAGCGCCAGGGTCTGCTCGGGGTCACCCTCCCCCAGCCGGACGTCGGGCCGGTCGTCCAGCACCCAGCCCAGGTCGCTGTGCACCACCAGGTGCCCGCCGACCTCGGCCGCGGCGGTGGCCTGCTGCAGGTACAACTCGTCGGCGATGACCGCGACAGGGTCCGCGACCGCCATCTGCTCCGCCCAGCGGGACGTCGTCAGGCCGGTGTTCAGCAGCAGCACCGTGACCCCGGCACGGCTGGCCACGAACGGGACGGTGAACAGCGCGAGGTCCTGCGCCATCGCCACCGCGATCCGGTCGCCGCGTTCGGCCACCCGCCGGACCGCGGTCGCGGCGCTGGTCACGGCCGCGTCGAGCTGGGCGTAGGTGAGGGTCCCCGCCGGCGCCTCGACCGCGACGTGGTCGGGCCAGCGCGCCGCCGCGCGCCGCAGCAGCGCGTCGTGGGAGGCGGGCCGGTCGACGAACGACTGCACGGTTGTGCCCAGGTGGCTGGTCGGCTCGAGGGAGGGGGAGGGCATGCGGTGGTCCTGTCAGGTCGTGAACACCAGGACGGCGTTGTGACCG
>JBFKGB010000335.1:0-4197 GCA_041633535.1 Euzebya sp.
CCTCGGCGATGGCCACCCGGGTGGGGAGGGGCGGGACGGTCAGCACCCGCTCCGGCCAGATCTCGGCGAACCACGTCGCCGGACCGGGGTCCTCGCCCGACAGCACCAGCATGTTGGGCCGCTCGCCGGCGAGGCGCACCAGGATGTCGGCGAAGCCGCCCCCGGTCGGCTGGGTGGTGCTCATGTGGCGTCCGGCCGCGACGCCACCACCGCTGCGGCGGTCGTCTCCGAGGTCCGTGCGGCATGGTCCAACGCCGACAACACCGACCAGGCGTCGTCGTTGTCGGCCTGGTGCACGACCAGCCCGCAGGCCTCCAGCAGCGTGCCGATCCGTGTGGCCTGCTCGACGGGGCCGACCACCACGGGGGTCAGCCGGGCCGGGGCCAGACGTCCCAGCATGACCGCGGCCTCCAGGCTGCGGCCGTCCTCCAGCGCCCGCATGCGCAGCAGGCACCAGGTGCGTCCGCCGGCCGTGCGCCGGAACCGCGTGGTCGCGACGCCGTAGGCGACGCCCAGCGCCCGCCCCTCCTCGACCTGGGTCCAGCCAGGTCGGACGCGACCGACCGCACGGCCCGCCAGCACCACCGCGTCGGCGGGCGTGTGGGTGCCGCCGGTGACGCCGTCGTGCTGCAGGGCCGCCAGGGCCATGCCGCCGGGGCCGCGCAGCTTCTGACCGGCCTCCTGCACCAGCGCCGGGCGCACCGCGTCGAAGAGGCTCCGACGCGGCGTGCCGATCACGTGCAGCGCTGACTCACGCGTCGACATCGGCTCCGTCGACTGCGGCCGCGTCGCGCGCCTGCCACTGCAGGTAGGCGGTCATGAACGGGGTCAGGTCGCCGTCGAGCACGGCCTGGGTGTTGCCGGTCTCGTGCCCCGTCCGGTGGTCCTTGACCATCTGGTAGGGGTGCAGGACGTAGGACCGCAGCTGGCTGCCCCACTCCACCGAGCGCTGCTCGCCACGCACGCCGTCGATCTCGGCCTGCTTCTTCTCACGCTCCAGCTGGGCCAGCCGTGACTTCAGCAGCGCCATCGCGGTCGCCTTGTTCTGCAGCTGGGACCGCTCGTTCTGGCAGCTGGTGACGATGCCGGTCGGCAGGTGGGTGATGCGCACCGCCGAGTCGGTCGTGTTCACACCCTGGCCGCCGGGCCCGGAGGACCGGTAGACGTCGATGCGCAGGTCGTCGGGGCTGATCTGGACGTCCTCGTTGGCCTCGTCCATCTCTGGGATGACGTCGATCGAGGCGAACGCGGTGTGGCGCCGTGCCTGGCTGTCGAAGGGCGAGATCCGCACGATCCGGTGCACGCCGTGCTCGGAGCGCAGCCAGCCGTAGGCACGGGGCCCCTTGACGGCGAACGTGGCGGACCGCAACCCGGCCTCGTCACCCCACTGGGTCTCGTACAGCTCGACGTCGAAGCGGTTCTGCTCGCCCCAGCGCCGCACCATGCGCCACAGCATCTCGGCCCAGTCCTGGCTGTCGGTGCCACCGGCACCGGCGTGGACCGTGACGACCGCGTCCCGGCCGTCGTACTCACCGCCCAGCAGGACCCTGATCTCGAGCTCGCCGAAGTCGACCGCGAGACCCTGCAGCGCGGCCTCGACCTCCGCCGCGGAGTCCTCGTCGTCCTCCTCCTGCGCCAGCTGGTTCAGGACCTCGAGGTCCTCCAGCCGCTCGGCGAAGGAGTCGTGGACCCGGACGTCGTCCTCTACCGCGGAAAGCTCCTTGGTCACCTTCTGCGCCGCGACCGGGTCGTCCCACAGACCGGGTTCGGCGGCCTCCATCTGCAGCTCGCTCAGGCGGGCACGCTTGGTGTCCAGGTCAAAGATACTCCTTGACTTCGGCGAGCTTGGTCCGGTAGTCGGCGAGTGCGTCGGCGTGATCAGTAGTCATGACGCTTGCGTAGGCTATAGGTCCGCGCCACTGCCCGATGCCGTCAGCTGCGTGCACAGCTTGTCCAGCAGGGCGTTCGCCTCGTCGTGGCGGGTCAGGTCGCCGTGCAGCTGCACCCGCATGACGGACCCGTCGTCGAAGACCAGCGTCGAGGGGTGGTCGACGCCGAGCTCGAGGATCGCCTCCTCCTGCCAGTAGCCGACCTCGGCGCGCAGCTGCTCGCGGTCGGCGTCGTAGGCGGCGAGGTCCAGCCCGAGCCGCTGCCCGATCTCCAGCCACAGCCCGAGCTCGGCGTGCGCCACGTCGACCCGTGGCGTGCGACGGTCGAACACGACGTCCAGCATCTCACCCATCATCTGCTGCCCGTACCCGCGGGTGTGCTCCAGCATCATCAGCAGCTCGAGCCCGAACGGGGGGACCTCGCAGTCCCACGGGTCCTCCACCGACGCACAGAACGGCCTGATCTCGACGGATCGCCACACCCCGACCACTCTGAGCCACCGCCACAGCCGGGCGCTCTCCGGGTCCGTGAGGTCCAGGTACACCGCGGTCAGGTCAGCCATGGTCAGTGCGTCGCACGCTAGCGGACCGGGGGGCGGGTTGTCAGCGGGGAGGGGGCCGGAGCCGGCGATGGGTAGAGTGATCCGGAACGACAAGGAGTGTGTGATGACGCCGCTGATCGACGCAACGGAGATGTACCTGCGCACGGTCTGGGAGCTCCACGAGGAGGGCATCCCGGCCCTGCGTGCACGGCTCGTGGAACGCCTGGGCGTGTCCGCACCCGCGGTCAGCGAGACCGTCAGCCGGCTGGAGGAGGACGGCCTGCTGGTCATGGACGAGCAGCGTCGTGTCCACCTGACCGACGCAGGCCGCCACCTGGCGGCGGGCGTCATGCGCAAGCACCGGCTGGCCGAGCGCCTGCTGACCGACGTCCTGGGCCTTGACTCCGAGCACGCCCACAACGAGGCGTGCCGCTGGGAGCACGTGATCTCCGACATGGTCGAGCAGCGCCTGATCGAGGTGCTGGGTGACCCGGCGACGTCCCCCTTCGGCAACCCCATCCCCGACGGCGACGCCACCCAGGTGTGGAGCGACCTGATCACCACACGCGAGGCCGCCGGGACGTCCGCCCACGGCACCGTGGCCCGGATCTCCGAGCGCCTGCAGGTGGACGTCGAGGTGATGCGGACCCTGCGCGAGAACGGGGTCGTCCCCGGCGTGGAGGCCCGCTGCTCGCTCGAGGACGGGACCGTGCGGATCGACCTGGACACCGCCACCGTGCACCTGCCGCCCGAGGCCGCTGACCTCGTGTGGCTCCAGGCCGGCGCCAGCTGAGCGTGACGACCCCGCCCATGACCGAGTCCCCCACCATCAGCCACACCCATGTCCTGCACGTCACCGCCGACCCGGGGGCCCTCCCCCTCCTCGACGCCGCGCTGACCGAGGCCGGCGGCCTGATCGTGACCGCCCCCGAGCTGGCCGAGCCGGCACCGCACGGCACCAGCGCGGTGGGTGTCCGGGCCGCCTCCGCCGACCACGCGGCCACCCTCGCGGCGGTGGCCGCCGCCGTGCCGGGCATCACCGTGGTCCACGACGTCGACGTGGTGCTGGAGCGCCACGACGGCGGGAAGCTGCGCATCGCCGCCACGAGCAGCGTGGAGGACCTCGACGACCTGGCGTTCGTCTACACCCCTGGTGTCGCACGGCCGTGCCTGGACATCGCCGAGGACCCCGAGAAGGCCTACGAGCTGACGATCAAGCGCAACAGCGTGGCGATCATCAGCGACGGGTCGGCGGTCCTGGGGCTGGGCGACATCGGTCCGCTGGCGGCCATGCCGGTGATGGAGGGCAAGGCGATCCTGCTGCGCGACCTCGCCGGCGTCGACGCCTACCCGCTGTGCCTCGACGAGCGGGACCCCGACCGGCTCGTGGACATGATCGCCGCGCTGGCCACCGGGTTCGGCGGCATCAACCTGGAGGACATCTCCGCGCCCCGCTGCTTCGAGATCGAGGGCAAGCTGCGGCAGCGGCTGTCGATCCCGGTCTTCCACGACGACCAGCACGGCACCGCGGTCGTCGTGCTGTCCGCGCTGCTGAACGCGACCAGGGTCGTCGGCAAGACCGTCGGTCCGGACCTGCGGGTCGTGGTCCAGGGCATCGGTGCGGCGGGCATCGCGGTGGCGAACCTGCTGATGGCCGCCGGCGTCACCGACCTGGTGGGCGTGGACCGCGACGGCATCGTCACGGCACGCCGCAAGGACGCACGCGACCCGATCTTCCGTCGGTTCGGCAAGCAGACGAACCCGCG
>JBFKGB010000336.1:0-4173 GCA_041633535.1 Euzebya sp.
ATGCTGCCGTCCAGGCGGATGACCTCGCCGTTCAGCATCTGGTTGCTGATGATGTGGCCGGCCAGCGCGGCGTACTCGCTGGGGTCGCCCAGACGGGCCGGCATCGGGACGGACGCCGCCAGCGACGCCTTGGCCTCCTCCGGCAGGCCGTGCAGCATCGGGGTGGAGAACAGGCCCGGCGCGATGGTGCAGACCCGGATCAGCTTGTCGGCCAGGTCCCGGGCGATCGGCAGGGTCATGCCGACGACGCCCCCCTTGGACGCGGCGTAGGCCGCCTGCCCGATCTGGCCGTCGAAGGCCGCGACCGACGCGGTGTTGACGATCACGCCGCGCTCGCCGTCCACCGGCTCGTTGGCCGCCATGGCCTCGGCAGCCAGACGGATGACGTTGAAGGTGCCGATCAGGTTCACCTTCACGACGAAGGCGAACTGGTCCAGCGGGTGGGGCCCCTTGCGGCTGAGGACACGCCCCGGGGTGCCGACACCCGCGCAGTTGACGGCCACCCGCAGGTCACCCAGGCCCTTCGCGGTGTCGACGGCCTCCTGGACGGCCGCCTCGTCGGTCACGTCGGTGGGGACGAACGTGACGTCCTCGCCCAGCTCCTCGGCGGTCTGGGCCCCGGGTGAGGACGGCAGGTCCACGATCACGACCTTCGCGCCGCCGGCCAGCAGCATCTCCACGGTCGCGCGGCCGAGGCCGGATGCGCCTCCGGTGACAAGTCCGACGGTGCCCTGCAGTTCCATTGCTGTACGTCCTGTTCGTCTCGGGGGTTCGGGCGGCACCGTACCCGCCGCCATGCCGCCACACCCCCGCAGCTTTGCAGCGCGGCACCACGGGTGGGACCATGGCGGGTATGAGCACCGTCCTGCCCCGCTGGTCACCCTCCTCCTGGCACGAGCTGCCCGCGCAGCAGATGCCGGAGTACCCCGACCCCGACCAGCTGAAGCAGGTGCTCGAGCGTCTGTCCGCCCTGCCACCCCTGGTGTTCGCCGGTGAGGCCCGCGACCTGACCGCCCAGCTGGCGCGGGTCAGCCGCGGCGAGGCGTTCCTGCTGCAGGGCGGCGACTGCGCCGAGACGTTCGACGCGGCAGGCGCCGACATGACGCGGGACAAGCTGAAGGTCCTGCTGCAGATGGCGATCGTCCTGACCTACGGCGCCTCGATGCCGATCGTGAAGGTCGGCCGCATCGCTGGGCAGATGGCCAAGCCCCGGTCGGCGCCGACGGAGGTCATCGACGGGGTCGAGATGGCCTCCTACAAGGGGGACGCGGTCAACGGGCTGGCGCCGACGGTCGAGAACCGGGTGCCCGACCCCCTCCGCCTGGAGCGCATGTACAACCATTCGGCGGCCACGCTGAACCTGCTGCGTGCCTTCACCCAGGGAGGCTTCGCCGACCTGACCCGCGTGCACGCCTGGAACCAGGAGTTCGTCGCCGGGTCCCCGCAGGGGCAGCGCTACGAGCAGATCGCCGCCGACATCGACCGGGCCCTGAACTTCCTGAAGGCCGTCGGCGTCGACATCGACAACCACCCCACGTTCAACTCCGTGGACGTCTACACCTCGCACGAGGCGCTGCTGCTGCCCTACGAGGAGGCGCTGACGCGCCAGGACTCCCTGACCGGCGACTGGTACGACTGCAGCGCCCACATGCTGTGGATCGGCGAGCGGACCCGCCAGACCGACCACGCCCACATGCACTTCCTGTCGGGGGTGAAGAACCCCGTCGGCTGCAAGGTCGGACCGACCATGACCCCGGACGAGCTGCTGGAGGTCTGCGACATCCTGAACCCCGACAACGTGCCGGGTCGCCTGACGCTGATCACCCGCATGGGGGCCGAGCGGATCACCGACCTGCTGCCCCCGCTGCTGCAGGCCACGAAGGACGCCGGGCGCAACGTCGTCTGGATCACCGACCCCTGTCACGGCAACACCTTCACCTCCGAGTCCGGCTACAAGACGCGGCGCTTCGACGACGTGCTGACCGAGATCCGCGGCTTCTTCGCCGCCCACGCCGAGGTCGGCACCGTCCCCGGCGGGGTCCACATGGAGCTGACGGGCGAGGACGTCACCGAGTGCCTCGGCGGCGACCAGCAGATCGCCGACCTGGACCTGTCCCAGCGCTACGAGACCGCCTGCGACCCGCGCCTGAACAACGCCCAGTCCCTCGAGCTGGCCTTCCAGGTCGCCGAGATGCTGCGCGGCTGAGCCCCCCTCCCCCTGGCGGGTTGTGGGTGGGGTTGCGCCGACATCCCGGCCGAACCCCACCCAACCTGCGCCGCGGCTCGCGCCCCAGCCCCCCTCCCCCTGACGGGTTGCGGGTGGGGTTGTGCCGGCATCCCGGCCGAACCCCACCCAAGCGGTGCGGCGGCGGGACCACGCGAACCGCCGGCGCTGCGGATCAGTAGCGGCAGGCGCCGGTCGAGGCGGTGGTGTTGCGGGCGATGGCGGCCTCGACGTCGGGGCGGACCCGCTCGGCGGTGAGGGCGAAGCCGACCGCGCCGTCGGTGGTGGCCGCGGCGAAGACGATGCCGGCCAGCTCGCCCTGCTCGGTGACGAAGGGGCCACCCGAGTCCCCGGGACGGACGGCCGCCTCAAGCGTGAGGATCTCGCGGGAGGTCACGCGCGACCCGTAGATGTCGCGACCCAGCGCCTCCTCGCGGCTGCGGACCGCCGCGGGCCTGACGTTCAGCTCGCGCTGGCCGGAGGGGTGGCCCAGCGTCGCCCCGTTCGTCCCGCGGTCGGCGGGCACGCTGGCCCACGGCAACGGCGTGGCGGTCGCGGTGGGTGCGCTCAGCACGGCGAGGTCCAGGTTGGCGTCGACAAGGATCGCCACCGCGTCGTGGGTGCCGCTGCCGTCGCGGACGTTCAGCACCTCGCCACCCGCCACGACGTGGGCGTTGGTGACGATGAAGCCCGGCTGGACCACGACACCGCTGCCCGAGGAGACCCCGCCGCAGCCGAGCGCCTCGACCTGGACGGTGGCGGGCGCGCCTGCGGCTGCGGCGGCGGCGACCGCCCCCTCCGCGGGCAGGTCCACCGGTGGGGCGGTCGACCCGCCCAGACCGGCGAACACCTGCGGGAACCCCTGGGTGTCCAGGTAGGAGGCGACGCGACCGAACAGGTCGGGGGGCGGCGGCAGCCGCTGGTCCAGCACGGCCAGGATCTGGGAGCTGCGCACCTCGCGGGCCACCGCCGGGATCGGTCCCTGCGCCAGCACCGAGCCGGCAATCCACACCGACAGCAGCAGCGTGAGGATGCCGACGACGGTGCCGAGGACCGAGTCGGCCGCCCCGACACCGCTGCGCTGCGCTGCGTCCTTCAGGCGCAGACCCAGGACGTAGCCGATCCCCTGCCCCAGGACGACGGCCAGGATCAGGATGCCGAAGGTCGTCAGCGACAGCGCCAGCCCGGGCCGGTCGATGATGCGCGAGGCGACGTTGGGGGCAAGCAGCCCACCGCCGACGAGGCCCGCCGCCGCGCCGCCGAAGGCGAAGACCTGGCTGAACGCACCCTGTCGCCATCCACGGAACGCGGCGACGGCCATCAGGGTCAGCAGCACGGCGTCGAGGACGTTCACGCGGCCCAGTGTGCCGTCAACGGCCGCCGTCACCGTGTCACCGTGGAACACTGTCGGCCATGCGACGTGGTCCGACCCTGCCGTCAGCCCCTGTGCTGGCCGTCCTCCTGCTCGCCGGGCTCCTCCTCACGGGCTGCGGCGACTTCTCGCTGTCCTTCGGCGGCCTGGACACCGAGCCGCTCGAGAGCGAGATCGAGGCAGACCTCGAGCAGCAGGCGGCCGGCATCGACATCGACCGTGTCGAGTGCCCGCGCAACGTCGAGCCGCAGGCCGGGCGTGTCTTCGTGTGTCGGGCGCACGCCATCGACGGCTCGGTCGGCACCGTCGAGGTCCGCCAGGTGGACGACCAGGGGTCGGTGGAGTGGGAGCTGACCGACGTCGCACCCCCGTCGGGCGAGGACGGCTAGGCCGACCTACTCCAGGCGGCGGATGCGACCGTCGGAGGCCCGCAGGACCGCCTGTGCGGCGCGGCGGACCGTGCGGTGGGCGTCGCGGAACGCGCGGCTCTCCTCGTCCATCAGCGAGTCGGACCGGTCGTCCTCCTCCGCCGGGTCCTCCAGGTCCAGGTCGTCGAGGGCGGCCAGCTCGGCGTCCC
>JBFKGB010000337.1:0-4157 GCA_041633535.1 Euzebya sp.
CAGCTCCGGTCCGTGCCCGGCGTCGCCGACGTTACCCGGCTGATGGGTGCCGAGCGGTTCGGGACCGCGGCCGTGGTCGCCGAGGCCACGGTCGAGGCCCTGACGGCATCAGGGCGGGCGCCCTCGCAGGCCCTGGTGACCCTGGGGAGCCATCCCGACCCGTCCCGCGCATGGCCCGACGCGCTGGCGGCCAGCCAGCTGGCGATCCGCGGCGGTGACGTGATGCTGCTGACGGCGCCCGACGGCCTGCCCGACAGCAGCCGTGCGGTCCTGGACTCGCTGGGCGTCGACACGGTGACGCTGGTCGGCGGGACCTCGGCCATCCCACCGTCCGTCGCCGACGGCCTAGCCGACGACGGCTGGACCGTGGACCGCATCGCCGGGGCGTCCCGCGACGCCACCAGCGTGCTGCTGGCCCGGGCGGCGGTCGAGGTCGGGGCCACCCTCGACCACGTGCTGGTGGTGTCCGGCGGCTCCTACGCCGACGCGCTGACGGCTGGACCCGCTGCCGCTGCCCTGGGCGGCGTCATGGTGCTGGCCCAGACCGACACGCTCGGTGCGGCCAGCAGCTGGCTGCAGCAGCAGCGCGACGACGTGGGCTTCCTCCGCATCGTCGGTGGGACCTCGGCGGTCAGCCCGGCCGTCGAGGCGGAGCTGCAGGCCATCCTCAGCTGACCCGGTCCAGCACGAAGTCCACGTGCAGCGTCCGGGTCCCACCCCGCGAGGAGAGCTCGAAGCTGGCGCCGTCGTCGGTGATGGTCCCCCCCTCACCGACGGCGGTGGCGCGAGCGCCTGCCGGCAGGACCACGCTGACCGTGGTGCGTGTCGGGCGCACGACCGGCTGGGTGACGACGGTGACCGTGTAGCGCTGGACCTCCCCCTCGGGACCCCAGACGTCCTGCACGACACGGTCGCCCTGCACCCACTCCTCGCCCCCGGCAGGGACCCGCCCGACGGCCAGCCCGATCGTGTGACCCAGCTCGGTCTCGGCGCTGACCGGTGAGAAGCCCGGGGACCCGGCACCCTCGCCGAGGACGCACCGTCGGGTGCAGACGATGTCGACGAACTGCAGCAGGTCGCCCGGACCCAGCCCCTCGACCGCCGGCCCCAGGACGTATCCAGGCAGCCCCGACGTCGGGGCTGCGCTGTCGAAGGTGACCTGCAGCAGCCCCTCCGCGGCACCGTCCGGACGCAGCGCCACGCGGTAGTCCACATGGCGGTCGACGTAGAAGTCGACCTTGTTGGCCGACGCGTTGTTGACCGACACGTGGACCAGGTCGCCGGGGCCGTCGTGCAGGCCCGCGTCGATGCCAGCCGTGCGCAGGGCCGCCTGCTCGGCCTCGTCCCGGACGTACAGCTGCACGTGCCGTCCCGACACCAGCTCGGCCACGACCGAGGCCGCCCGGGCCCCGCGTCCCCCGGTGGGCTGCGTCAGGAACCGCTGCAGCGCGGCGCCGGCGACGTCGCCCAGCAGGCGCTTGCGCTGCTCGGGGTCGGGGACACGACCGAAGGCGTCGTTGGCGAGCAGGCGGACCACGTTGTCGGGACCGACCTGTCCCACCGAGGGGGCGTCGACCGGTCCGGTCAGCTGCAGCAGCCCACGCAGCGCCACCGGGTCGACGGCGACGACGCCGTCCAGCTGCACCCCCTCCACCTCCTCGTACAGCGCCAGCAGCGCGCGGCCGGCCGTCGGGAAGTCCGCGGTCATGTTGAGGCTGCGCCAGACGCCCGTCCCGCCCCAGCGGTCGTACCTCGCACGGTAGTCCGCGTGGGGCGGGGCCACGACGTCCGGAGCGAGCTCCGGGAGGTCCTGGATGGGGGAGAACCCCCTGATGTGCAGCCGCCCTGCACGCATCTCCAGGATGGTCCAGGCACCCATCAGCCCACCGGTGCCGCGCTGCTCGGCAGGGTTCTGGGCAGCCACGAAGTAGCGCCGCGTCCCGTCGGCGCCCAGCAGACCCGGGGCGGCGTCCACCAGCGCCGCCGCGCGGTCCAGGCTCGCGTGGACCCGTGTGGTGATGTCGACCAGGTCGGCGACGGCCTGTGCGACCTCGGGACGCCGCAGGTCGGTCGGCAGCGCCGTCAACGACGCGAGGACATCGGCCGAACGGTCCCGGGCCGTCGCCAGCGGCGCTGCCAGGCTGCGGTAGGTCGTCACCTCGATCACGCCGTCGACCGGACCCAGGGCCGCGATGCCACCGATGTCCACGACCGCGCCCACGACGTCCACCGCAGCCTGTGAGAGGTCCCGCGTCGCCACCGCCACGCCGCGTGCCGTCCGCAGGTCCGGGCCCACGACCGGAAGGGCCGACAGCAGCCGGACCGGACCGGAGGACATCGCCTGCAGGGCCGCCCCTGACGCCTCCAGCGCTGCCTCCAGCGTCGGCACGGCCTGCTCGAGCTCGGCCTCCTCGACCAGGGTCCGTCCCTCACCCAGCCTGTCTGCTGCCTCGCCCAGGGCGGCACGGGCGGCCAGCAGGTCCATGCCGGCGAGCACGGTGACCGTGCCGACGCCGAGCACCGCCAACGCCGACAGCAGGCGCAGCACCCGACCGACGGAGCGCCCCCGTCCTGTCGATCCCGGGTCGGCCTCAGCAGACCCCTGGTACCTGGTCCTCACATCCCCTAGGCTACGCATCGCTCACCTCGCGTGAGTCGGGTTCATCGAAGCAGTACGGAGAGGTGGACGATGGTCAAGTCCAGGTCGATCGCGGTCCCGATGGTGTTGGCGGTGCTGCTGATGGCGTTCCTCGCCATGCCGGCGGCGGCCGGCAGCTACCCGCCGCCGTGCACGGAGGACACGCCGGGGTGCGTCACGACGCCGGACGACGACGGTCGACAGCCGCTGCTCCCGCCCGTGCGCACGACGGTGTCGCAGAGCACCCTGCCGCAGACGGGCGAGGACGTCGACACGCTCGCGCTGCTGGGTGGTGGGCTGCTGGTCGTCGGGGTCGGCCTGGTGGTCGCCTTCCGCGGCCGACGCACGGGCTGACCCCACACGACGGTCTGTAGCAGGACATGCCCACGCGACCCCCTCCCCACGACGACCCCCGCGTACGGCGGTCGGTGTTCAGCCAGGCCTTCCGCCACCAGGAGGGTGACGGGACGCTGGTGCTGGACGAGGCCCATGACGAGGTCTCGGTGGCAGCGGTCCGGTCGATCGAGGCGGCCGTCTCCTCCATCCGTGAGGCCACCACCCAGGCCCTGGACCGGGTCGACGAGGCGGTGCTTCGCGCCGAGGCCTCGGCCGAGCGGCTCACGGTCCTCAGCGCGGGGATCGAGGACCGGATCGCCCAGGCCGTGACCGGGCTGCAGCGGTCGGTCGACGCCATGGCCACCGGTGTTGCGCAGATGGAGGAACGGCTGGCAGCCGCCGTGCAGGCGTCGACCGCCGCCATGCAGGAGGGATCAGGTCAGGCCGGCCAGGCGGTCGCCGACCTCGACGACGCGGTCGGCGTGGTCGGCAACGAGGTCCGGCAGTCCGCCCAGCAGGTGGCCAGGACGACCGCTGCCGTCGCGACGCGCGTCGACACCGCGGTCGAGCGCCTGACGGTCGCCACGGACGCCCTGGCGGTCAGCGTCGAGGAGTCCACGGACCGCGCGGGCAGCGCGACCGATCTGCTCACCGCCGCCGGGGAGGCCTCCCGCGAGGAGGCCGCTGCGGCGCGGGCTGCCGCGGACGCGATCCTGGGCGCCAGGGACGAGCTCACGGCGTCGCTGCGGGACCTGCTGCTGCAGGTCCGCGAAGCGGTCGGCCAGGCGTCCGGACAGATGTCGGACAGCATCGCCAGGACCCAGGACACGGTGGCGCAGCAGTCGGCGGCGCTGGATCTGCTGATCCACGAGGCCGTGTCGGTGGCCGGTGGGATCGAGCAGCAGATGGCTGCGCTTCGCGGCAGCGCCGAGGCCAACGGGACGGCGGTCATGCAGTCCACCGCGCAGCTGCGCGAGGGCAGCGAGCGGCAGGTCGCATGGCTGTCGGAGCAGCTGCAGGTCATGGTCGACGCCAGCGCCGAGCGGATCGCCGCGCAGGTCGCCGACGAGCTCGCGGCCGTGCGGATGGCTGTCAACGTGGCCGCCGAGAGCATCCAGGTGGAGGGCCTGTCGGCGACGGTGCTCGCCGCCCGTGAGGCGATCACCGGCGAGGTCGACCGCGC
>JBFKGB010000338.1:0-4154 GCA_041633535.1 Euzebya sp.
TCTGCACGTCGGGGGACGTGTCGGCCGTGCCCTCGGGTGGGCGCACCGCTTCTGGGTGGCGGGGGTCCCCGGTTCTGATCCGGGCGTCCCGACCTCGTGATCCACATCCACCATGGTGGATCGTGATCAGTCCTGCGGGACGTGGCGGCCGTGCCCTCGGGTGGGCGCACCGCTTCTGGGTAGCGGCGGCCCCGGTTCTGATCCGGGCGTCCCCACCTCGTGATCCACATCCACCATGGTGGATCGTGATCAGCCCTGCGGGACGTGGTGGCCGTGCCGATGGGTGGGCGCACCCCTCCTGGGTGACGGGGGTCCCGGTTCTGATCGGGGCGTCCCGACCTGGTCGTGTCGGGGGACGTGTCGGCCGGTTTCCCTCAGCTGGATCACTCGTCTGCCGATAGGGGGGCGATGAGCGACGGTGCCGCTGACGGTCGTGCGCTGGACCCCTCGCCGGCCGAGGCGGCCAACTTCGTGGACGCCGCGCTGGCGGCGCTACCCCTGGTCAGCGCCCTCGCCGTCGACACCGACCTGCGCTACCGCGAGGTCATCGGCAGCGACGTCGTCAAGCACGGCTACGACCCGCGCAGCCTCATCGGCTGCCGCGTGCAGGACGTCATCCCGGCCGAGACCTGGGTGCAGGTCGAGCCGCTGTTCCTCGCCGCCCTGGAGGGGCGGACGGGTGTCCAGGTCCTCGGCACCGACCTGCCGTACGGCTGGTACGAGGCGACGTACAGCCCCATCGCCGACGCGGACGGAACCATCATCGGCTGCCTCACCACGGTGCGGGACGTGACGGCCGAGACCGATGCCCGCCGGGACCTCGAGCGAGTCCGTGCTCGCCACGAGCTGCTCGCCGCCAACATGGGCGACGTCGTTGCCCTGGTCGATCCGGACGGCGTGACGTCCTACGTCTCGCCGTCGTGCGCGCGCGTCCTGGGGTGGCAGCCCGAGCAGATGGTGGGCCGCCCGATCCGTGACTTCGCCCATCCCCCCGACGTGGCGGACGTGCAGCCGGCTCGGCAGGAGCTGACGCAGGGGCAGGACGAGCTGACCCGCCAGCACCGGATGCGGCGGGCCGACGGCTCCCTCGTGTGGGTGGAGGTCCGCATGCGCGCGATCCGCGGGCAGTCGGGATCCCTCGAGGGGATCGTCGTGACCATCCGCGACGTCAGCGAGCGCCACCAGCTCGGGCAGGAGCTCGCTGGGGCCCTGGGCCTGCTGGAGCGGACCTTCGACGCGACGCCGATCGGGACCGGCGTCATGACTTCGGCCGGGGAGTGGACCCGGGTGAACCGGGCGCTGTGCGGCATGGTCGGCCTGGACGAGCGCGCCCTGCTGCACGCGGGGCTGGCCGGGTTGGCGCGGGCCGACGACGTGGATCGCGTCCTCGCCGTGGTCCGTCAGGTCGCGAGGGGATCGCTGGCCCGCGGCACCGTCGACGTCGACGTCCCCGACCGGGGGCTCGGGACGACCACGCTGGAGGTCGGCTTGACGCGGCTGGGCGGTCGCGACGACGCCGACGGCCAGGTCGTGCTGACCGTCGAGGACGTCACCCTCAGGCGTCTGGAGCGGGCCAACCTGAGGATCCAGGCCGAGACCGACCCGCTGACCGGGCTGTGGAACCGCCGCCGGCTCGACGCCGACCTGCAGGCCGCGTGCGCAGCTGACCGGTGTCCGGTGCTGCTGCACATCGACCTAGACGGTTTCAAGGCGGTGAACGACCGCCTCGGCCACGAGGTCGGCGACGACCACCTGCGGCAGGTCGGCGTCCTGCTGCGGGCGGCCACCAGGACCTCCGACATGGTCGCCCGCATAGGTGGGGACGAGTTCACCGCCATCCTGTGGGACACCGACCCGAGCCGCACCGCTGGGGTGGTCGAGCGGATCATGGACGGGATCGAGGCACTGGGCATGGGGACGCGCGCCAGCGTCGGGGTCGCGCTCCGCCAGGAGGGCGAGATGCCCAGGGAGTGGATGCGGCGCGCCGACGAGGCGATGTACGTCGGCAAGCGCGCGGGCGGCGGACGGGCGACGGTCGCGGCGACCGACGGGGTGACGGTGCCCTTCGAGGGGCGTACCGCGCTCGAGTAGCCCGGGCCCCCGTGCGGCCTCGTGCGCCCTGACCAACCGGTGCGGCACTGGCGTCCCACGACCGCGGCGTCGGGTGCATCTCGCGTACCCGCGTCGAGGGGACGTCGGATCCCGTGTACAACCGCCTCCGGCCGCCCAGACCGGGGGCGCATGACCACGGAGACCCCTGTGCCGACCTTCACCACCCTGACCTACGACGTCGCCGACCGGATCTGCCGGATCACCCTTGACCGGCCCGACCGGGGCAACGGGCTGACGGCGACCCTCATCGCCGAGCTGGCGGCCGCCGTCGAGCACGCCGACCTGGACCCGGCCGTGCACGTCATCCTGCTGTCCGGCAACGGCAAGGGGTTCTGCGGGGGCTATGACCTGGTGGAGTCCGCCGAGGGACAGGGGCGCATGGGCGAGGCCCTGGCCGACATCCCGCCCGGCGCGCCGACGGACCCTGCGGTGATGGGGGCCAACCACGACCCGGCGGGGACCTGGGACCCGATGGTCGACTACGGGATGATGAGCCGCAACGTCCGGGCCTTCATGACGCTCTTCCACGCCACCACCCCGGTGGTGTGCAAGGTCCACGGGTTCTGCGTCGCCGGCGGGACCGACCTGGCGCTGTGCAGCGACCTCCTCATCATCGCCGAGGACGCCAAGATCGGCTACCCGCCCGCCCGTGTCTGGGGCTCACCGACCACCTCGATGTGGGCCGCACGGCTGGGGCCGCAGCGGGCCAAGCGCCTGCTGTTCACCGGCGACTCGCTGTCGGGGGCCGAGGCGCTGGAGTGGGGCCTGGCCATCGAGGCCCCGCCGGCCGACCAGCTGGACGAGCGCACCGAGGTCCTGTGCCAGCGCATCGCGCAGATGCCGCTGAACCAGCTGCAGATGATGAAGGTGCTGGTCAACCAGCAGGTGTTCGGCCAGGGTCTGCACGCCACCCAGGTCCTCGGCACCGTCTTCGACGGCATCACCCGCCACACGGCCGAGGGCTACGCCTTCCAGCAGCGCGCGGCCGAGGCCGGCTTCAAGCAGGCCGTCCGCGAGCGGGACGAGCCGTTCGGCGACGTCGGCCCCTCCACCCACAAGGGCTAGCGGTGCGTGTGCAGTCGTGGACTGACCACTCACTGCGCCTGTCGGTGTGAGGTGCGACCCGAGGCAGCTGTGCGGGCAGCCGGGTCAGCCGTCCAGCGGCTCGGCGTGGCTGAAGGTGCCGGGCAGCTCGCCCTCGTCCCCGATCACCAGCCACATCGCGAAGGCGGCAGGCTGCTCGCCGGCGCAGGCGTAGCCGTGGGGCTCGTGGGCCTCGAAGACCATGACGTCGCCGGGCTCCAGCGTGCACGAGCGGCCGGCCACCGTCACCTCGACCGTGCCCTCGTGGACGTGGATGGTCTCGGTGGTGCCGCGCGGGTGGGCGGAGCCCTCGAACGCCTCACCGGGGGCGATCGTCCATGACCACACCTCGACGGCCGCCGGCGGGTCGGTGCCCATCAGCAGCGTCGACCGGCTGCCGGCTGGCGTGCTCCACAGGACCACGGCGTCGGCCGGGTGACGGACCTTCATCATCGGGCCGCTGGGGCGTTCCAGGAGGGTCTGCAGTCCGACCCCCAGCGACTCCGACAGGGCGCACAGGGTGGCGACCGAGGGGTTGGAGCGCTGCTGCTCGATCGCCACGATCGTGCCCTTGCTGAGCCCGCAGGCCTGCGCCAGGGCGTCCTGTGACCATCCCAGCGCCTGGCGGTAGCGCCTGACGTTCTCGCCGATCGCGTCCGCCAGCTCCTCGACATCCATGCTGCCCAGCTTAGTGCATCAGACTGTCCGTTGGTACAGCGAAATGTGCCACCTGCTCGCTACTCTTCGTGGGCCCTGAAGGTCCATTCAAGTGTTCGAGGAGGATAGTTCAATGACCGCAATGCTCTTGTCCCTCGGTTCCGCCGCCACCTTCGGTGCCGCCGACTTCCTGGGAGGGCTGGCCAGCCGGCGGGCGCCTGTCCTCCCCGTGGCGATGCTCAGCCAGGCGTTCGGCCTGCTGATCATCCTGGCCGTCATGCCGTTCATGCCGGGCACCCTCA
>JBFKGB010000339.1:0-4147 GCA_041633535.1 Euzebya sp.
GAGATCGGCTGATACCCGACGTCACCGCCGAGGTGCTTGGCCTGCGCCACGGCACAATCCCGGTCGTTCGGCTCCAGCCATCGGATGTCGGCTCAAACCGCCAGGCCATGCCTTGCTGGGATTACGGGACAACTCCTAGGGTGCGGGACATGTCCGACCGGTTCGACACCCTGGCCATCCACGCCGGCGCCAGCCCGGACCCGGTGACGGGGTCCCGGGTCACGCCGATCCACCGCACCGCGTCGTTCGTCCTGCCGGACGCCGACACGGCCGCGCAGGTGTTCCGCCAGGCCCGCCCTGGCTACGTCTACAGCCGGGTCGCCAACCCCACCGTCGCTGTGCTGGAGGAGCGGGTGGCGGCGATGCACGGGGGCGTCGCGGCGGTGGCGACCGCGTCGGGGCAGGCGGCGATGCACCTCGCCATCACCACGCTGGTGGGGGCGGGGGGCCACGTGGTCGCCTCCTCCGCGCTGTACGGCGGCACGCTCAGCCTGCTGGCCTCGACCCTGCCGCGCTTCGGGATCACGACGACGTTCGTGGACCCCCACGACCACGACGCGCTCGCGCGTGCCATCGGCGAAGGGACCCGGCTGGTCATCGGCGAGACGATCGCCAACCCGGTGATGACCGTCCTGGACATCCCCGCAGTCGCCGCCGTCGCCCACGCGGCCGGGGTGCCGCTGCTGGTCGACAACACCTTCGCAAGCCCCGCGCTGTGCCGACCGGTCGAGCACGGCGCCGACATCGTCGTTGAGTCCGCGACGAAGTTCATCGCCGGCAACGGCAGCGTGATCGGCGGGGTGCTGGTGGACGGCGGCACCTTCGACTGGTCGGCCCCCCGCCTGCCTGACGGTCGGGACCGCTTCCCCGAGCTGACCCAGCCCTACGAGGGGTTCGGCGGCATGGTCCTCGTCGACGAGTACGGCGTCGCCGCGTTCGCGGCCCGGGCACGGACGGAGGGGCTGCGCGACATGGGGGCGGTCATGTCCCCCGACACCGCCTTCGCGCTGATCCAGGGCTGCGAGACGTTGTCGGTCCGCATGGACCGGCACGTCGCCAACGCCCGGCGGCTGGCGACCGTCCTGCACGACCACGACCACGTCGAGTGGATCGCCTACCCCGGGCTGCCCGGGCACCCCGACCACGGGCTCGCAAAGCGGCTGCTGCCGCGAGGCCCCGGGGCGGTGCTGTCCTTCGGCATCCGGGGCGGACGGGACGCCGGCCGGGCGTTCATCGAGGCCCTCGAGGTGTGCAGCCATCTGGCCAACGTCGGTGACCTCCGCACGCTGGTGGTCCATCCGGCCTCGACCACACACCAGCGGCTGACCGCCGACCAGCTGGCCGCGGCAGGGATCGGCGAGGAGCTGATCCGCCTGTCGGTGGGGCTGGAGGACCCCGAGGACCTGATCGCCGACGTCGAGCAGGCCCTGCGCGCCGCAGCGAGGACGGCCGGCTGATGCGGGTCGACGTGGACGGCCGGGACGTGTTCGTCCACACCGCACAGGACGGCGCGACGGCGGGGCCGGCGGTGGTCCTGGTCCACGGGGCCGGCAACGACCACACGGTGTGGCGCTACCAGACGCGGCTGCTGGCCGGCATGGGGCTGCGTGCCATGGCAGTCGACCTGCCCGGTCATGGTCGCAGCGATGGTCCGGCATGGCGCACGGTGCCGGAGCTGGCCGGGTGGCTGGGGCGGCTGCTGGACGCCGTGGACGCACCGGCGGCGACCGTCGTGGGCCATTCCATGGGCTCCTTCATCGCCATGGCCGCAGCAGCCGCGGACCCGACACGCGTGACCCGCATCGGGCTGGTCGGCACCGCCGAGCGGATGGGTGTCCACCCCGCCCTCCAGACGGCCGCCGACGCCTGCGACGACGCGGCGATCGACATGGTCGTCGGCTGGAGCCACACGGGCGCCTCCCGGTTCGGTGGCCACCGGCAGGCGGGGGTGTGGACGGCGGGGCAGACCCGTCGGCTGCTGGAGCGCAACCGCGGGGTCCTGGGGGCCGACCTGGCGGCCTGCGGCGCCTACGAGCCGCCGCTGGACGCCCTGCAGCGCCTGCGACCGGATGCCATCGTGATCAGCGGCGAACGTGACCGGATGACGCCGGCCCGGGGCGCCGCCCGCGTGGCGGAGGTGCTCGGCGCACGTCACCTGGTGGTGCCGGGCGGCTCGCACGTGTCGCTGTACGACCACCCCGACGCCGTCAACGCCGGGCTCGTCCCCTGGCTGCGGGGCGTGCGGGACGGCTGATCGGACACCCTCGGGGGCTCCACGACGGCGATGCGTGGCTACGGTGGCCTGCACGGTGCAGCCCGACGGGTTGCCGCGTCGAGCCCGGGGGAGGGTGCTGGTGTCCAGCGCAGTGGTCAGGACCGCCGTCGTGGCGTCGGTCGGGGCGTTCCTGCTGAGCGCGTCATGGGCCATGTCCACGCCCGTGATGCTGGTCCCCGACGAGGCGTCGCACACGATCCGGGCCGTCTCGCTGTGGCAGGGCGACCTTCTGGGTGACCGGTTCGAGCTGGTCGAGGAGGGACCGCCACGGGTCGAGGCGGTGAACTTCGCCGTCACCGTGCCGGCCGGGTACGTCGACCTGCCGACACAGACCGCCTGCTTCCAGGACCCCGTCGTCAGCGGCGGCTGCGCGCCGACGCTGCAGGCACGACCGGGGCAGGCTCGGATCGGCACCAGCGCGGGGGCCTACCAGCCGCTGTGGTACGTGCTGCTGGGTGCGCCCAGCAGGGTGCTGCCGCCGGTCCCCGCCATCTACGCCGCCCGCCTGCTGCAGGCGCTCGTCGGGGCCGTCTTCGTGGGGCTCAGCATCGGGCTGGCGGCCCGTCTGGCCGGACGCGCAGGCGTCGCCGTGGCGCTGCTGGGGCTGACCCCGACGGCCGTGTGGCTGCTGGGGGCCGTCAACCCCAACGGGATCGAGATCGCCGCTGCATCGACGCTGTGGCTGGGCCTGCTCGCGCTCGTCGACAGACCCGACAGCCGCGTGGTCGCGGTGGTCGTCGGGGTGGCCGGCACCGCCGTGGCGTGGGCACGTCCGTTCTCGCCCCTCATCACCGCGGGGATCCTCGCCGCCGTGGGGCTGCTGACGCTGGACCGTCGGCGGGGCCGGGCGGCCTGGGCCAGCCGTCCCGCACGATGGGCCGTCACCGCCGTCGTCGTGGCCATCGGCACCTCGTCGGCCTGGAGCCTGGCGTCGGGGGCGCTGGACACCTTCATCGGCACGCCCGATCCGGGCCTGACGCCCGGTGTGGCCGCCATGCGGTCCTGGTCGTCCACGCAGGACCGTCTGGAGCAGATGGTCGGCCGGTTCGGGCTGCTGGACATCCGCCTGCCCGGCGACGTCGCATGGCTGTGGGCCGCCGCGGTCCTCGTCGTCGCGCTGGCGGTCGTGACGCGGATCACGGCGCGGCAGGCGGGTGTCCTGGTCGCCATCACCACGGCGACGGTGGCGCTGCCGGTGCTGGCCGAGTCGTTCACGGCGCAGGAGTACGGCCTGACCTGGCAGGGCCGGTACTCCATGCCGGTGGCGTACGGCGTGCTGGCCGTCCTGGTCTGGGCGGTCGGCCACGGCCGTGCAGGCGATCGTCCGGCAGCACCCCGGCGGCGCGACCTGCTGTGGGCACTGCCCCCGGCCCTGGTCCTGCCGGCCGTCCACGTCCTGGCCTACCTGCACGTCATGACGCGCGTGTCCGTCGGCCCCGACCGGCCCCTCACCGCCTACCTGTCGGCCCCAGGGTTCAGCCCTCCCGGACCCGACGCCGCGCTGCTGGTCACCCTGGCCGCGGGCGTCCTCACGCTGCTGGCGACGCTCCTCCCCGCCGCGGACCGCACGATCGTGCTCCCGGACCCGGCCGCCCTCCCGGTCGCCACCCGCTGACCTACTCGGCGGGTGCGTCCAGCTGTGCCCGTCGACGCAGCACCAGCACGCCGGCGCCAGCCACGGCCGTCAGCAGGGTGCCGGCTGCCACGGGGACCAGCAGGCCGCGTCCCGCCTGGTCCTCCTCGGCCACGCCGATGCCTGCTGCGTCAGCGTTTGACGGCGCCGCCACGACGACGTCGTCCAGGGGGATGGTCGAGCCCAGGGCGGGCGTCGCGCTGACCGTCGGGGTCGCCGCAGCGCCGGCAGCGGACCGC
>JBFKGB010000340.1:0-4147 GCA_041633535.1 Euzebya sp.
CGATGCCGCAACGCCCACACGCCCGACGCAGCCAAGCGCAGCGCCCCCTCCACCGATGCAGGACAGGGAGGAGGGCCGCGCCGTTCACCGGCATCGCCCTGATCACCCACTGCGCTTGTCGGTGAGAGGTGCGACCGGGGCGGCTGTGTCAGGCGGGGGGATCGGTCGGCAAGGCCGGCCAGTCCCTCTGCCTGGTGACGGTGCCGCTGCGGTGATCGACCGGCCAGACCCTGCCCGGCGGGCGAGGCGGAGTCGACCCTCGGGGGTGACTGCAGCGTGACGGTGCACGACGTCGACCAGCCGACCAAGGGGTGGTCGGGCTTGGGTGGGGCGTGCAAGGCTGGCGGTGTGCGCGAGGACGTCACGGGTGACCTGTTCGCCCTGCTGGAGGCCACCGACCCCGCAGCGGTCGGGGTCGGGCACGGCGTGAACCTGCAGGGCTCGATGGGCGGCGGCATCGCGGTGCTGTTCGACCGACGGTTCGACGGCCTGGCCCAGGCCTACGCGCAGGCATGCCGGTCGGGCGCGCTGAGGCTGGGCGGGGCCCTCCCGTTCCTGACTGCCGAGGGCCGGTTGGTCTACAGCTGCGCCTCGCAGGTGCGGCCGGGGGCTGACGCACGGCTGGACGCCCTGGCCGGCAGCGTCACCGCCGCGCTGACCCATGCGGCGTCGGTGGGGCTGCAGACCCTCATGATCCCGCGGATCGGGGCGGGCATCGGCGGGCTGGACTGGCAGAAGGTGTCGGCCGCGCTGGACGTGGTGGCTGCGGACTCACCGGTGCGGCTGCAGGTCGTGACGCTGCCCTCCGGCTGAGGCACACCGGATGTTGACCCGCTCGCGGACCGGGCGGACAATACGTCGGTCCGCATCGCATCTGCGGTGCACCGAGTCAGGGGGTGTTCCCATGGCAAGTGCCGCACACATCCACCAGCGCATGTTCGACGTCATCGACGCACGTGACTTCGCGGGTCTGAGGGACCTGTACCACCCCGACTACGTCTACATCGGCGGTGACGGCGTCGAGCACAAGAGCGCCGACCACGGTGTCGCCATCGCCGAGACCTACACCCAGGCGTTCCCGGACATGCGGTTCGAGTACCGCCACCGCTACCAGCCCGACGACCGCACCTCGATCATCGAGTTCATCGTGAGGGGCACCCACCAGGGTGACCTGGAGGGTCTGGCCCCGACCGGCCGGACGGTCGAGATGCCCGTCTGCAACATCATCGAGGTCGCCGACGACAGGATCGTGCAGGAGCGCGAGTACTTCGACGAGGCCGCGCTGATGACCCAGCTCGGGGTCGACATGGGCGGCTGACGCCCCGGCGTCACCTGCCGACGCGGGCGCGGGAGGCGTGCCAGGAGGCCCAGCGGGTAGGGAACGGGGATGTCCCCTGTTGACCACACTGACAACGTCGTCCGCGTCCGTGGTGCCCGCGAGCACAACCTTGCCGACGTCGACGTCGACATCCCGCGCGATGCCCTGGTCGCCTTCACCGGCGTGTCGGGGTCGGGGAAGTCCTCCCTGGCCTTCGGCACGCTGTACGCCGAGGCGCAGCGCCGCTACTTCGAGTCCGTCGCGCCCTACGCCCGCCGGCTGCTGCAGCAGGTCGGTGCGCCGCACGTCCAGGAGATCACCGGCCTGCCGCCCGCGGTCGCCCTGCAGCAGCGGCGCGGCGCCCCCTCCTCACGGTCCACCGTGGGCACCCTCACGACGTTGTCGAACCTGGTGCGGATGCTGTACTCCCGCGCCGGCACCTACCCGGAGGGTGCGGAGCGGCTGGAGGCCGAGTCCTTCTCGCCCAACACCGCCGCCGGCGCCTGCCCGCAGTGCGGTGGTCTGGGCGTCGAGCACGACGTGGCGGAGGACCTGATGGTCCCCGACCCCTCCCTCAGCATCCGTGACGGCGCGATCGCGTCGTGGCCGGGTGCGTGGCAGGGCAAGAACCTGCTGCGGATCACCAAGGCCGTCGGCATCGACGTCGACGTGCCGTGGCGCGAGCTGGCGAAGTCGGACCGTGACTGGCTGCTGTACACCGACGAGCAGCCGAAGGTGCTGATCAGGCGGCGCGGCGAGCCGGACGACACGACCGGCCGGGACTACCACGGCACGTTCTCCAGCGCCCGGCGACACATCCGCCACACCCTCGCCACCACGAAGAGCGCGATGATGCGGGACCGGGTGCTGCCGTTCGTGCGGGCGACGACGTGCTCGGCGTGCGAGGGGACCGGGCTGGTCGTCGAGTCGCTGCAGGTCACCTTCGGTGGGCTGCGCATCGACCAGATGAACGCGCTGTCCTTCACCGAGCTGGTCAAGGTGCTGCGGCCGGTCGCCGAGCTGGTCGAGGTCGACGTGGCGGTCGCGACCGCGGGGTCGGGCGAACGCTCCGAGGTGGCGGTCCGGCTGTGCACCGACCTGCTGTCCCGCGTGCAGGTGCTGCTGGACCTGGGGCTGGGGTACCTCTCGATGGGGAGGGTCTCGACGACCCTGTCGCCCGGCGAGACCCAGCGGCTGCGGATCGCCACCCAGCTGCGCTCGGGGCTGTTCGGGGTCGTCTACGTCCTGGACGAGCCCTCCGCCGGGCTGCACCCCGCCGACGCCGAGCCGCTGCTGCAGGTCCTCCAGGGCCTCAAGGACGCCGGCAACTCGCTGTTCGTCGTCGAGCACGACATGGACGTGGTGCGCCGCGCCGACTGGGTCGTCGACATCGGGCCGGCCGCGGGCGAGGGCGGTGGGCAGGTCCTGTACTCCGGCCCGGTCGCGGGCCTGGCCGACGTCGAGGGGTCCATCACCGCCGAGCACCTGTTCCGGCGTGCCCAGCCGGTCCCCCGCCACGACCGCAGCCCGCTGTCCTGGCTGCACCTGCGCGGCATCAGCCGGCACAACCTGGTCGACCTGGACGTGGACGTGCCGCTGGGTGTCCTGACCGCCGTCACCGGGGTGTCGGGGTCGGGCAAGTCGACGCTGGTCAGCCAGGTGCTGGCCGAGCTGGTCCGCCGACACCTGGACCAGGCGCCCGACGAGGAGCAGGAGGAGGGGGAGGTGCACCTGCAGGTCGACGACGCGGCGGGCCTTGACGCCGTCGACCGGCTGGTCCGCGTCGACCAGCGCCCCATCGGGCGGACCCCGAGGTCGAACCTGGCGACCTACACCGGGCTGTTCGACGCCGTCCGGAAGCTGTTCGCGGACCTGCCCGGGTCCAAGGCGCGTGGCTGGTCCCCCGGGCGGTTCTCCTTCAACGTCGCGGAGGGGCGCTGCGACACCTGCCAGGGTGAGGGGTTCGTCGCCGTCGAGCTGCTGTTCCTGCCCGGCACCTACGCCCCCTGCCCCACCTGCCACGGGTCGCGGTACGACGCCGAGACCCTGCAGGTCACCTACCGGGACCACAGCGTCGCCGACGTGCTGGCCATGTCGGTGGACGACGCGGCGGCGTTCCTGGACGACGTGCCGTCAGCCGCCCGCAGCCTGCGCACCCTGCAGGACGTGGGGCTGGGCTACCTGCGGCTGGGGCAGCCGGCGACGGAGCTGAGCGGCGGCGAGGCCCAGCGGATCAAGCTGGCCACCGAGCTGCAGCGGGCCCGCCGCGGCCACGCCATGTACCTGCTGGACGAGCCGACCTCGGGCCTGCACCCCGCCGACATCGCCCTGCTGCTGCGCCAGCTGCACAGGCTGGTGGACGCCGGCAACACCGTGGTCCTGGTCGAGCACGACCTGGACACCATCGCCACCGCCGACCACGTCATCGACCTGGGCCCGGCCGGCGGCGACGAGGGTGGCCGCGTGGTCGCCACCGGCACCCCACAGGAGGTGGCACAGGCCCCGGGCAGCGCGACCGGGACCTACCTGGCCCGCCGTCTGGCGGCGTGAGCACGATCCACCATGGTGGATGTGGCTCACCAAACTCACCATGGTGGATGTTGCTCAGCCGACCTCAATCGTCACGCCCTCGTCGGTCACGGTGACACGGTCGGTGAGAGGGGTGTCCTGCCCCTGGGCCACGTCCAGGGTCAGGCTGCCGTCGCGCAGCATCGAGGCGAGGATCAGCCGGACCTCGTGCTCGGCGCCCTCGGCGACGGCCCCGGCGATCGCGGCGATGCCGTTGGTCAGCAGGGTGTCCTGCGAGCGGATCGCGGCGACGCGGATGAC
>JBFKGB010000341.1:0-4100 GCA_041633535.1 Euzebya sp.
ACGGATCGACCACGATCACCCCCCTCGGACGGTGAACGTCCCGGTCGATCCGTGTGCGGGCGGCAGCCGGAGCCTGGGCTGCGCCCGGACGGATGTGCGGTGGGCGCAATCAGGATGGTCGATCCGTGCGGCGCCGGCGACATGGCCTTCCTGGCCCGGGCGATGGTCGGCGCGGCGGTGGTGTTCGTGCTCGGGGCCGGCGGGGTGCTGGTGCTGGACCTTGGCATCGGCTGGCTGTGGGCGTCGATCGGGCTGCTCATGCTGGCGCGCGTCGCCCCGCTGTCGGTCCGGTGGGCAGGTGATGAGTGGGCCGTCACCGGGACCCGCACGGACCGGCCGCCCCGCACGGATCGACCATCCTGATTGCGCCCACCGCACGTGCGTCCGTTCGCAGGAAGGGCGGGTGTCGCGGGTACGGTCCACGGCGCCATGGACACCGACACGCTCGTCAGCCAGCTGCTCGCCGGACACCGGCGGGCCCTCGCGCGGGTGCTCAGCGCCGTCGAGGCGGGCGACGAGCAGACCGTGCGGGGCATCATCGCGGCGGTCCACCCCCACGCGGGTCGGGCCCACACGATCGGCGTGACCGGCTCGCCGGGCGTGGGCAAGTCCACCCTCACCGGCCAGATCGTCGCGGCCCAGCGCCGTCGGGGCCGGACCGTCGGGGTGCTGGCGGTCGACCCCTCCTCCCCGTTCTCGGGTGGGGCGCTGCTGGGTGACCGGGTGCGGATGGCCGACCAGGTGATGGACGAGGGTGTCTACATCCGCTCGATGGCCACGCGTGGGCACCTGGGTGGGCTGTCGTGGGCGGCCCCGCAGGCCCTCACCGTCATGGACGCCGCAGGGTTCGACGTCATCGTCGTCGAGACCGTCGGGGTCGGGCAGGCAGAGGTCGAGATCGCCGCGCTCGCCGACTCCTGCATCGTCACGATGGCGCCCGGCATGGGCGACGCGGTGCAGGCCGCCAAGGCCGGGATCATGGAGATCGCCGACCTGTACGTCGTCAACAAGGCCGATCGCGACGGCGCCCACCGCACGGTGCAGGAGCTCCGCGGGCTGCTGGAGCTGGCCCCTGTCCAGGGCGGCTGGGTCCCGCCGATCCTGACCACGGTCGCCGACCGGGGGGAGGGGGTGCCGGCCGTCGTCGACGCCCTCGACGGCCACCTGGTCTGGGCCGAGCAGTCGGGCCGCCGACGCCAGCGGCAGCGCGAGGCCGCCCGTGTGCAGGTCCGCGAGATCGTCCTGTCGGTCGTGCGACGCCGGATGCGCGAGGTCGACCACGGCGACCTGCTGGACGCCGTCCTGGACCGGGTCGTGGCACGCACGACCGACCCGTACCGGGCCGCCGACACCCTGCTGTCCCGGCTGGACCCTGCGGAGGCCTGAACCGACGTAGGCTGCGCGATCAACCCACGACAGGACGGCAGCACCATGTCAGACGCCAGGGACCTCTACGTGCGATCGGCCGGCTTCGCCCAGCAGGTGCTGGGACAGGTCGACCCGTCGACCTACGACCGACCGACACCGTGCGAGGGATGGGACGTCCGCGAGGCGATCAACCACCTGATCGGCGGGCAGGACTATTTCGCCGGTGCCGCTGCGGGCCAGGCGCCCGACAACGGTGACGGGCCGCCCGACCACACGATGGGGGACCCGGCCGACGCCCACGTGCGCGTGGCCTCGGCCGTCACGACGGCGTTCACCGACGAGGTCCTCGCCGGGACCGTCTCGACCTTCCGGGGGGACATCCCGGGCGGCGTGCTGCTGGCGATCGCGACGATGGAGAACGTCGTGCACGCCCTGGACGTCGGCCGTGGCGCGGGCCTCGACCCACAGGTCCCCGAGGCCCTCGCCGAGCCGGTGCTGGGGATCCTGGGCCGGCTCACCGCCGGCGGTGCCGGCGAGGACTTCGCCGCCCCCGTCGACGTGCCCGACGACGCCAGCCCGACCGATCGCATCCTGGCGCTGTCGGGTCGCACACCGTGATGGGGCATGTGTCAGCCCCCCCGGCGATCGGTTAGGGCGGGTGGTGAGGGCGACGTGCACCACACGACCGCACCCCCTCACACGCGACCTCAAGGAGTCACACATGCTTCGCACACTCGACAAGAGCCACGACAACATCATCGGCTTCTCCGCCTCTGGTGAGATCAGCGACGCCGACTACGAGCAGGCCATCAGCAGGCTCAAGGACGGCATCGCCGAGCACGGCACGATCCGGACCGTGTTCCGGGTCGAAGACGTCTCGCCCAAGTCCTTCATCAGCGGTCTGGACGACCGCATGAGCTTCACGACCGATCACAAGGACGATGTGGAGCGCGTCGCGATCGTCAGCGACAGCACGATGGCCTCGGCCATGTCCGCCATCGGCGGCTTCGTCTCCGACATCGAGATGAAGACCTTCGACATGAGCGACGAGGAGCAGGCCTGGGCCTGGGTCGAGTAGTCACCCGCCCAGCACATGCCACCCCGCCAGACGACGCGCCCGGACCCTCGCGGTCCGGGCGTCGTCATGTCGGTCACAGGACGTTGCGGTACTTCTGCCCGTCCACGACCAGCTTGACGGTGTCGGTCAGGTCGAATCCCTTGGCGACCACGCGCGCCTCGATCCGGTAGCGGCGGCGCAGCTTCTGATGGCTCTTGATCGCGCGCGTCTGGCGGAACCGGCTGATCCGCCCCGATCCCGGGTCGGGCAGCGGAGGTGGCGGCGGAGGGGGAGGGATGGTCAGCCGGAACGGCAAGGTCGTCTCGTGACCCGGAGGGTGGACCTGGTCGCCGGCAAGGACGACCTCGTCACGGTGCCACGCCTGCCATTCCCGGGCGCCCTCGGCGTCGGTCCCGTCGTCCGCCTCACACACCAGCGCGACCCACGTGCGCGAGCTCTGGACCTGCTTCTTCGTCCGCAGCGCCACCTGCCCGTCGATCTGTGCGCCGGTGGGCCAGTCCGTGCCGGCGATCTGGATCGTCAGGGAGCCCTTGCGTGCCACGCGTGACCTGCCTTCGGTTGGGGCGACCGAGCATAACGCTGCTTTGATGGCCCCATGGGCGACGACGAGGGCGGCTGGCGACGCGGACGGCTGTCGACCGGTGACGACGTGCCGGCCAGCGGGGAGCGGTTCGTCGAGCTGCTGCGCCACCGCGGCGTGGTGGTCGAGGAGATCCTCAGCTCCGCCGCCCCCGACCAGACCCCCTACGTCCAGACCCAGGACGAGTGGGTGGTGCTGCTGACCGGCGGCGCGACCATGGAGGTCGCGGGGACCACGGTCCAGCTGGAACCGGGCGAGCACCTGTTCTTGCCCGCCGGCACGCCGCACCGCGTGCTGGCCACGCTGGCAGGAACCCGGTGGCTGGCGGTGCACATCCACCCCTCACCCTGAAGGTTGTCGGGTTCAGCCCCGCGGATCGGTCACGGTGCCCAGGAACAGGATCGTGCCGGTCTGCGTGTCGCTGACCGTGAAGGCGAACGGGCGGTCGACGATGAACTCGTTGGGCTCGGGGACCGAGGTGGCCCGCATCCCGCCGCCGGTCACGGCCGCAGCCTCGGTCCCGGCCTCGTCCACGCGGATGTAGGTCTTGTGGACCACGCTGGACAGCACCGGGTCCGTGGCTGACATCGGCTGGAAGTCGGCGGTGTCGGCGAGGGCGGGACCCATGCCCATGGCGGCCAACGGCTCCTTCAGGTTCTGCCCCCACTCCAGCTCGAAGGAGGGGAGGGCCAGCCGTGTCACCAGCTGCGGGGACAGCACGTCCACGGCGGCGGACCAGGTGTCGGCGTCCAGGTCGGTCAGCATGGTGGGCAGGTCGGCGTCGGGCAGCATGAGCTCCATCGCGTAGCGCCCCTCCTGGCCGTAGGGCAGCCGCAGCATCGTGAACCCGTCGCCCCGCGCCATCGACAGGTCGGCGTCGGTCATCGTCATCGTGGGCACGTCGACCGCCTCACCGCCGCCGGGCGTGAAGGTCTGCGGCGTGGTCAGGTCGGGGTCGAACGGGGTGGTCCACTCACCCAGGAAGTACACGGTGTTCAGCAGCACCACCCACTCGTCCTGGGTCTGGACGTAGGGGGTCTGGTCGGGGGCGGCGGAGCTGAGGATCTCCTCGAC
>JBFKGB010000342.1:0-4092 GCA_041633535.1 Euzebya sp.
CCCGAGGACCCGGTCCTGGTGTCCACCTACGACTGCCGTGTGCTGCAGGGTGACGTGCAGGTCTTCACCCGCGAGGACGACGGGACGACCCGTACGTTCATCACCTACGCCATCGAGGGCGGCGGCGGGAACCGGGCGGCCTCCGCGTGCTTCGCCGACATCTCCGTCGCCCCCGACGAGGGCACGCTGTTCATCGAGATCACCGACCCCGCGAACCCGGTCAGCGTCGCCTTCCACCGCATCGCCGCCGGGACGCACAACCAGACGGTCCACCCCTCCGGTGACTACATGTACAACTCCAACTCCAGCGGCTGCGGCAACTGCATCGAGGTCGTCGACATCTCCGACCTGTCCGACATCCGCGACGTGATGAAGCTGAAGACCGGCCACGACAGCCACGACATCACCTTCAGCGCCGACGGGACCCGCGCGTACTCCGCGGCGATCGACCAGTCGATCATCATCGACACCACCGACCCGGCGAAGCCGTCGATCATCTCCGTCATCACCGACCCCGCGGTGACCCTGCACCACCAGATGGACCCGGTCACCGTCGGCGACCGCGAGTTCGTGGTCATCAACGACGAGCTGAACGGCGCAGGCGGCAACGAGGTCTGCCCCGGCGGCGGGCTGCACGTGTGGGAGACCACCGGTGACCTGGAGTCCCAGCCCCGCAAGGTCGGTGCCTTCTTCACCCCCGAGGTCACCGTCCGCGAGGGCGCCGGCACGGGCCTGGCGGGCACGGTGACCTGCACCAGCCACGTGTTCCGGATCTATGAGGCCCAGCAGAAGATCGTCATCGGCTGGTTCGGCGCCGGCGTGCACGTCATCGACATCAGCGGCCTGGCCGACCTTCCGGTTGCCGGCTCCGCCGGCCTGGCCGGCTTGTCGGTCGGCGTCGGGATGGTCGAGGACGGCTACTTCCGGTTCCCCGACTCAGACACCTGGTCGGCCAAGGTCAACGAGTGGGAGGAGGACGGCTCGGCCTACATCTACGCGGACGACCAGACCCGCGGGTTCGACGTCTACCGCTACGACGCGACCGCACCCTCCTCCGCCCGCCAGGGCACCTGGGCCACGCCGGTGGAGGCGGTGCAGCGTCGGCTGGACCTGCTGAACAGCGGCTTCGTCCCCTCCGACCGGCTGATCTGCGACCTGACCCTGGGCCGCGCGATCAGCTAGTCGCGGCCCAGGCCGGGGTCAGCCGGTGCAGCCCTCCGCGCTGCCGGCGCCGTAGGGGCCGGGGTAGTCCGCGACGATGCCCTGCCCCGGCGTGATCGTCCCCGCGGCCACGTCGATGTCGAACACGTGCCACCACACCGCCCCGGCCGCCCCGTCGGTGGGGACGGTGAAGCGCTGCCGCAGCCCGGTGTCGTCGTAGAGCTCGACGACCGCGCCGGAGACGCCCAGGTCGGGGCTGCCGGAGAAGTTGTGCACCGCGTAGCGGTACACGCCGGCGAACGCCTGGGTGGCCGTGATCGTCTCGGGCCCGAACGAGCTGGTGTCGTCGACGTCCAGCGCCGCGAACGGGCAGGCTGTCAGCGACCCCGGCTGGTAGTAGGCGATCTCGAAGGGCGTGGCGGTCGGCAACCACAGGTGGCTGTCCAGGTCCGTCGGCTGCTCGCCCCAGCTCAGCACGATCCGCACCCCCTCACCGACGATGGTCGGTGACAGCGCGAACGTCGCCGGCGTGGTCACCCCCTCCTCGATGGTCAGCGGTGAGCTGGACAGGTCGGCGTACCCGACGGCGCTGACCCTCACGACGTGCTGGCCGGCCGGCAGGTCCAGGGTCGCAAGGCCGCCGTCATCGGTGGTGGCCGACGTGACATCGGCGACCGCGACCGTGGCGTCCGGCACCGCCGCGCCGGTCGTGGCCGACACGACCGTGGCCTGCAGCGCACCGACGCCCTCCGACGCCGGCGGCAGCACCGACTCGTCGTATGACGCGACCGTCCGCTGCACCGTGCCGTCGACGAACCTGATCGTCACCTCGACGGTGCAGGGGTGTCCACGTGTGGTCGTCACCTCCTCGCTGGCAGAGGAGGAGGGGGACAGCGAGACCACGCCGTCGATGCAGGTCCCCGCGACCGACGGCGTGACGGTCTGGGTCGCGGTCACGTCGATCCGCACGGGCGTGCCGGGCTCGATCGGCCCGCCCCCGGGCGTGATCGCCACGCCGGCCGACGGCAGGCCCAGCAGGTCGCGGCCCTCGTGGCAGACCCGCGACGTCCGGGTCACGCAGGTCAGGCGGACCGGCGGCTGGGTGCCCGCGAAGGTGCTGCCGGTCCCGAGGAACGCGGCGGTCTCGGGCGGCATGGCATCGCCGTTGGTCAGCAGGATCGGGGCGTCGAAGGCGGCGGAGTGGGCCGCGGCGGCGAACCCGCCTGCCCACGCGTCGGGGGCCTGCCCCTCCACCAGGGTCACCCGCCCGACGTCGGCGGCCGAGGACGCCCCGCGCTTGTCGGCGATCTCCACGGCGGTGTCGAACCGGTTGGTGCCGGCCGTCCGCTCGACCTGCATGCCCATGTCACGCAGGGCCTGCTCGACGCCCGCGCCGATCGCGGCGGTCCCGCCGACGATCTCGACCCGGGTCACGGCGGACCCCGCCAGGTACTCGGCCGTCGCGGTGCTGAGGGCCGTCGAGTCGCTGAGCAGGACCGGCCAGCCGGTGTCGGCAGACCAGCCGCCGACGGCGAGTGAGTCGGCGAAGGCCTGGGACGGGTCGGTCTGGCTGGTCCCGAACGCCCGGGTCAGGATCGCCGTCGTGGCCGTCGGCGCCTCGGCGCGGGCGATCTCCACCGCCGTGGCGATGCGGTCCGCGCCTGCCCGCCGCTGGGTCGAGAGCCCCAGGTCGGCCAGCTGTGCCTCGACCTCGGGGGTGATGGCGGCAGTTCCGCCCAGCAGCACGACCTCGGTCGACCCGATCTGGGCGAGGGCATCGCGGACGCGGGCGGGCAGCGGGCCCGAGGAGGGGACCAGCAGCAGCGGACTGTCGTCCTGCAGGACACCGGAGGTCATCGAGTCGGCGAACACGTCGTCGCGCGCCACGACCGTGCGGGTGGCGCCGGTCGTCGAGGGCGTCGCCTCGGTCAGGCGGACCGCGATCTCGGCGTTGCTGACCGCCTGATCCTTCACCACGTCGACGGTGTCGCTGAACTCCGTCGCCACGCCGGAGGCCCCACCCCCGGTCGCAACACCCCCGGGGCCCACCACGAGCACCGCGGTCATCATCAGAGCCGTTCGTACCCCGCGCATCGCTCCGCCCTCCCAGCGCTACATCCAGGCCGACAGCCAAGCGCCGTGGCCCGGGCCACACCAGTGCCGTTCGGCCTGTTCAGGGATCAGCGACGCAGGGCGACCTCGGCCCGCAGGATCGCGTCCGTCACCGGGGCCGGCAGCAGCTTGCGGGCCCGGGAGCGCCACGGCGACCGGATCGCCGCCGTGGGGCGCACCAGGTGGACGTGCGTGCCGGCCAGCGGGATGTCCTCGACGGTGAAACGTCCGTCGGCGTGCAGCCGTGACCCCAGGCCCTGCACCCACGCGCCAGCCCGGTCGCCCCAGGCGCAGTACAGCTTCGCCTCCGTCATCGCGACAGGGACCAGGTCAGTGGTCGCCACCGCCCCCCACACGGCCGCGGCCACCCCCGGCAGGTCACCGTTGAACACGTCGTCGAACACGACCAGCCCGCCGGCCCGCATCGCCCGCCGGGTCAGGGCGATGTCCCCCACGACGGGGTCGTACAGGTGCGAGCCGTCGACGTGGACCAGCCGGAACCGGTCCGCCTCGGCGATGTCGGCGTAGACGTCGGAGGTCATGACGTGCACCTCGGGCGGCCGCGTGTGGAAGCGGGCGTAGTGCTCGCGGAACGACGTCTCCTGCAACCCCGTGTAGTAGCGGTCGTTCTCGGCGTCGTTGACCACTGAGCTGGTGTCGCCGTCGAACGGGTCGCAGACGACCATGGTCTCCTGGGGTCCCAGCAGGTGGGCCAGCAGGATCGCGCTGCGCCCCTGGAACGCCCCGATCTCCAGGGCGTCGCCCGTGATCCCCTCCTCGTCCTGCATCGCCGCGACGATGGTCATCAGCCATCCGTCG
>JBFKGB010000343.1:0-4082 GCA_041633535.1 Euzebya sp.
AGCGCGAGGCCGCGACGGATCCCCTCATCCTGCTGGGAACGTTCCAGGCCACGGCCAAGGCCGTCCAGCGGGACACGGGCCTGTCGGTCCCCGCTGTCGGACGGCCCCTCGACGCTGAGGACCGGACGGTCGTGGCCGCGGCCGCCCAGCGGACCGCGGCGGCGCTGGAGGAGGTGCGCGAGGCGATCCGCGCGGAGTCGTCGTCCAGGAGCCGCCCCGTGCACGCGCTGAACACCGAGGCCGGCAACCACGTGGTCACGACCGAGCCGCAGCTGCTGCTGGCGGCGCTGGCAGCCGGCGAGCGCAGCTGGGCTGCGTGGCCGTACTTCGCGCAGCGCTACGGCGAGCGCGGGCGCCGGTTCACGCGCAGCGACAGCGCCTGGCTGGTGACGCTGGCGACCCGTGACCGCGACGTCGTGGCCGGACAGATCGACTGGCTGGCCGAGGTGCTGGCCGTCAGGGGCATGCCACGGATCCTGCTGACGGACCATCTGCGGAACCTGCACGAGGCGCTCGTCGGACGTGTGCCCGAGCGGTCCGGGGACTTCGGCTTCATGCTCGAGGAGGCCGACCGGCTGGACCGGGACGCCGAGGCCGCGGTGGACGCCGCGACCACAGGGCGCTGGACGGCGCGGTTGCGGGACGTCGAGCCGGAGGGGCTGCAGGCAGCGCGCCTGGTGGTCGCAGCGGCGGCGGACCACTGCAGCGGGCTCCCGGGGGTCCTGGACGCGGTCGTCGGCTGGTTCAGCGACGCCGACCGGTTCGGGTCGGGCTGGGTGTCCGCGGTCGGGACGGTCGCCGCCCAGGCACGGGCCGTGCGGGACTGATCAGGCCGGCAGCGTCGTCGTGGTCAGACCCGCCTCGGACAGGGCGATCGCGTGGGCGACATGGTGCGTGCGGCACAGCAGCACGATCCCCGCAGGGGTGCTGACCGCGACGTCGGCGGCCCGCAGGGGGCGACCGAGGTTGTCGACACCACAACGGTCACAGCCGTCCTCACGGTCGGCGGAGATCTGCGGGGCTGAGACGGTGAGGATCATGTGGGTTCCTTCGGACCGGGCGCGGGAGCGCCCGAGTGCAGGATCGACGGGTACGGCCCTGACCTGAAGGATATCCACGATCAGATGCCCGGAACCCCGATCCGGACGGGTTCGGGTGCAGCGTCCGGACCGGACGGGCGGGGGCGCTGCACTGCGCGGGACCGATCGATCACGTAGGGTCAGGGCTGCTCGTGCGTCGTCCGGGTACTGGCGCGCGGGTCCTCCTGTGCAGCCGATCCTCGACGCACGACCTCCCCTCGCGCCGCTCGCCGCTGGCGCTCCGCTGCCCCCGAGGTGCCCCCCTGATGTCGTCTGCTGTCTCCGATCCCACGTCCTCCCCCTCCTGGCTTGATGAGATCCGCCACGCGGTGCGGACCAACCCTCGCGCCGACCTGCTGTCGGGTCTGGTCGTGGCCCTGGCCCTGATCCCCGAGGCCATCTCGTTCTCGATCATCGCTGGTGTCGACCCGAAGGTCGGGCTGTACGCGTCCTTCTCGATCGCCATCGTGATCGCCATGACCGGTGGTCGTCGCGGGATGATCTCGGCAGCGACCGGTGCCATGGCGCTGGTCATCGTCCCCCTCGTCGCCGAGCACGGGGTCGCCTACCTGTTCGCCGCCACGGTGCTGGCAGGGATCCTGCAGATCGGACTGGGCTACCTGGGGGCCGGGTCCCTGATGCGGTTCGTGCCGCGCACGGTGATGATCGGCTTCGTCAACGCGTTGGCGATCCTGATCTTCCTGGCGCAGGTGCCCCACATCCTGCTGACCGACGGGGACGCCTCCCAGCTGCCGATGAACCTGGCGTTCATCGCGGCCGGACTGGCGATCATCTACGGCCTGCCGCGCCTGACGTCGGCGGTCCCCTCCCCCCTGGTGGCCATCGTCGTGCTCTCCGCCGCCGCGATCACCATGGGCGCGGACCTCCCCACCGTCGGGGACATGGGCGCGCTGCCCAGCACGCTGCCGGGCCTGGCCCTGCCCGACGTCCCGTTCACGCTGGAGACGCTGCAGATCATCCTGCCCTTCTCGATCACCCTGGCCCTGGTCGGCCTGCTGGAGTCGCTGCTGACGGCGCAGATCCTCGACGACCTCACCGACACCGGCTCCGACAAGGACCGCGAGTCCCGCGGCCAGGGCGTCGCCAACATCGTGACGGGCTTCCTGGGCGGCATGGCCGGCTGCGCGATGATCGGCCAGTCGATGATCAACCACCGCTCCGGAGGCCGCACCCGTCTGTCGACGTTGGCGTCGGGCGTCTTCCTGTTGATCCTGATCCTGGCGCTGGGTGACTTCGTCGCCCAGATCCCGATGGCTGCGCTCGTCGCGGTGATGATCATGGTGTCGGTCGGGACGTTCAGCTGGTCCAGCATCTCGCCGTCGACCCTGCGGTCGATGCCGGTCCCCGAGACCATCGTGATGATGGGCACGGTCGGGATCGTCGTCCTGACCCACAACCTGGCCTACGGCGTCGGTGCCGGCGTGGTCCTCTCGGCGATCTTCTTCGTCCGTCGCGTCGCCCACGTCGTGGACGTGACCAGCGTCGTCGACCCCGACGGCCACGAGCGTCTGTACGCGGTCAGCGGCGAGCTGTTCTTCGGCTCGACGAACGAGCTGGTGCACGCCTTCGACTACGACGCCGTGCAGGCACCGCAGGTCGAGATCGACCTGTCGGCGGCGCGGATCTGGGACACCTCAGCAGTCGTCGCCCTCGACACCGTCCTGGCCAAGTTCGCCGACCGCGGCATCGAGGCCAGGCTGGTCGGCCTGAACCGGCATGCTGAGCATCTGCACCGGACGACGACGGACAAGGTGTCCGCAGGACACTGATGTGTGGGGTGTCCGCAGGACACTGATGTGTGGGGTGCCGCTGGTGTCCCTCAGCTGCGCCGGCGCCCTGCCGATGCAGGACAGGTGAACCATCGTGACGGGGCTGGGACGTCGCCCGCGGCGTTGCCGCCGCGGGTGGTCGCCTCGGTGCTGGTGCTGCTGGCGCTCGGGGTCGCCGTGGGGACCGGGGTGGTGGCCTCCCGGCTGGACGCCTCGGCGCAGTCGGACCTGGCACGTGCCCGCTGGGCCCAGCTGGTCGGGGTCGTGCACCGTGCCGAGACGGCCCTGCTCGACGAGCTGAACGCCATGGCGGGTGCAGCCCTGTCCGACCCCCTGGCGGCCCGTCCGGCGGGCCCTGCGGTCCGCGCGGCCGCTGCCCGACGCGCGTCGGCGTTCGCCGAGCTGCAGCGGACGCTGGACCGTGCGGTGCAGGACTGGCCCGACCCACGTCCGGTGACGCTGCTGCAGGACGCCCTGGGCGACGTCTCCACCGACGCGGCCGACCACCCGGAGATGGCCGACGTGCTGGACACCGGCCAGCTGGCCGTCGCGTCGCTGACGGCGGCGGCGACCGAGCCCGAGGACCTGGCGCTGCTGCAGCTGGCCTCGCAGGCCGTCATCCCGCGCTACGTGGCCAACGACCTGCTGGACGCCACCTTCCTGCTGGGCGACCACCGTGTCGCCGGCTGGGCGGTGGAGTACTACCGCGACGCAGGCCCCTACCTGGGTGGTGGCGACGGTGGCTGGCTGGACGGTGACGCGTCCGCGCCGATGGTCAGCCCCTACCTGGACGCACCGGATCTGCGCCGCGTCATGCCGGAGGTCTGGACCGAGCTGCGCTCCGCGGTCGACCGCCGGCCGGCCGACAACCTGCTGCAGCTCGACACCTGGATCCGGGGATGGCCCGCAGCGGCCGCAGAGCCGCCGCCGGTGTCGCTGCCGGTCGGGCTGCGGGACGCGGGGACGGTCGCATTCGCTGCCGATGCCATCGTGACGGGCACGCTGCAGCGCTCGGCTGCTGCCCGGCAGGCACAGGCGTCGCACGCCTCGCTGCTGCGTCTGGTGGTCGTCGTGGTCGGTGTCGTCGCGGTCCTGGCGATGCTGTCGATCCTGGCCGTGGTGGTCCTGCGTGACCACCGGCGTGTGCTGGCCTGGCGGGCCGCGGCGTTGCACGACCCCCTGACCGGGCTGCCCAACCGCCGCGCGCTCGTGG
>JBFKGB010000344.1:0-4021 GCA_041633535.1 Euzebya sp.
CGAGGTCGTCGGCGACCGCGTCCGCCGTCCCGTCGTCCTGCGGGCCGAGGATGCCCCACGGACCGCGGCGCAGGTGCACCGCACGCAGGCCGTGTGCCTTCGCCGGGGCCACGTCGTTGTCGACCCGGTCACCGACGTAGGTGACCATCGCCGGGTCCGGACCACCCATGGCCTGCAGCGCCAGGTCGTAGAACCGGGCCTCGGGCTTGGCGGCACCCAGCTCGTCCGACATGACCATCACGTCGGGGCGGACCCCGATGGCCCGCAGCTCCGCGGTCCGTGAGGCCGGCTGGTTGCCGATGACGGCGACCCCCAGGCCTGCCTCACGGAAGGCCTCGATCCCGCTGATCGCGTCGGGGTACAGGTCCTCGGCCCGGAAGCCGGCGAACCGCTGCTCCTTGCGGTCCTCCAGGGCCTGCCAGTCCGGGTCGAACCGCCCCAGCGCGTCGGGGTAGGAGCCGCCGGTTGCGACCGCGACCCCCAGGGCGCCGTGCAGGACCAGCGGGGTGACCCCCAGCACCTCGGCCCACGTCGACCAGACCCTCGTCTCGTCGATCAGGGTCTCGCCGATGTCGAGGCACACCCAGCGCCGGCCGCTCATGCCCCGGCACCGCCCAGGAACAGGTCGGTGGCCAGCTCCATGGCCTGGGGGAGGGGGCGGGCGTTCTCGCGCTCGGCCCAGCCGACGATGTTGTCCAGCCACAGGATCGTCAGGGACATCGACAGGCGGAGGGGGGTCATGTCCGTGCGCAGCTCGCCGGCGGCCTGGCCCCGCTCGACGATGGGGATGATCTTGGCCCACAGGGTCGGCCGGTCGCCGAGCACGCGGATCCAGTCCGCGGAGTTGCCGACCATCTCGCGCACCATGCGTCCGGTCAGCTGCCGGGGCCCCGACTCCATGCTGGTGGCCAGCAGCGCCCCGAGGGCGCGCAGCGCCTCGTGGCTGGGCCCGGGCAGGGCAGCGGTGTCGATCCCCTCCACGATCTGGGCGGCCCACTCCAGCAGGACGTCCTGCTTGCGCTGGAAGTGGACGTAGAAGGTCCCCTTGGCGACGTCGGCTGACGCCGTGATCTCGTCGACCGACGTCCCCTCCACACCCTTGGCGGCGAACTGCTCGAGGGCGGCAGCCACCAGGGTCCGACGTGTGCGCAGCCCCCTGGCCGGACGCGTCGTCCCCTGTGCCTGCGTGGTGCCCGTCGCGGGCCCGGCCCCATCCATGTGCTGTCCGTTCCTGTCGTCCGTGGAGGCGGGGAGTTGCCCGGAGGTCCGTGCCGCTCCTAGGGTGCCGCTCCAACCCCGAAGCATAGGAGCCGCACGTGATCGAAGCTGCCGAGGTCGTCCCGCTCGAGGCGCTGGCCGCCCACCTGGACGCCAACCTGGGGGCCGACCACGGGGAGGGGCCGTTGCCGGTCGAGGTCACCAAGATCGGGCAGGGCCGCTCGAACCTGACCTTCCGGGTCGTCCGCGGCGACCGGACCTACGTGATGCGGCGGCCCCCGCTGGGCGACATCCCCGAGACGGCCCACGACATGGGGCGCGAGCACACGGTCCTGTCGGCCCTCGCCGGCACCGGGGTGCGCACGCCCACCCCGGTCCTGATGTGCGCCGACCCCGACGTCATCGGCGCGCCGTTCTTCCTGATGGAGCAGATCGACGGCGTCGTCATCCGTGAGCGGACACCGGAGGCCTACACGACCGAGGACCGTCGGCTCGTGGGCATGGAGACCATCGAGGCGCTGGCCGCGCTGCACACCGTCGACGTGGACGCCGTCGGCCTGGGCGGCCTGGGTCGTCCCGGCTACACGGCCAGGCAGGTCAGCCGCTGGACCCGCCAGTGGGAGCAGATGGCGACCCGCGAGATCCCCGACCTGGACGCCATCCGCGGGTGGCTCCAGGCCCACGTGCCCACCGAGCACCCCCGCGCGCTGGTGCACGGCGACTACAAGCTGGACAACGTCGTCTTCAGCGCCGGCTCACCGGCGCGGCTGCACGCGATCCTGGACTGGGAGATGGCGACGGTCGGCGACCCGCTGGCCGACCTGGGGTACCTGCTTGTGTTCTGGCCCGAGCCGGGCGAGCCAAGCCTGGCGGGGTTCCAGCTGCCGACGCAGGAGGGCGGCTACCCGACACGCCAGGAGATGGTGGACCGCTACGAGGAGCTGACGGGCTTCTCGATGCGTGACGTCACGCTGTACCGGACCCTCGCCCTGTGGAAGCTCGCGATCCTCACCGAGGGCCTGTACAAGCGCTACCTGGACGGCAAGTCCGACACCGACTGGCCGAAGGTGCTGGAGAAGGCGGTGCCCGCCATGGCCGCCCAGGCCCGCGAGTGGTGCGGCGCCTGAGCCGTCACATCTGGTCGGCCAGGCTGCGGGCCATCGCGGTGCCGACGTCACGGTGGATGTCCCAGCCCCAGTGGGCGCCGTCGACGTTCAGCTCGTCCAGGCGGTCTCGCGTCAGCGCGGCCAGGTCCACGACCTCGACGCCCTTGTCGGCCGCGAGCCGGCTGAACAGGCCGTGCACCTGCTCGTGGTGCGTCGTCAGCCCGCCGTAGTAGACGGTTCGGTGCCAGGGCGGCAGCACGGCCACCAGGGGTACGTCGGCGCCGGCGAAGAGCCGCACGGCGTCGACGGACTTGGTGAAGGCGTGGCTGATGACGCCCGGGGGCGTGTAGCGCATCGCGCCGCGCGTCAGCCGGGTCAGCGCGGGGTGGACGTGGTCGATGCGGCGTCGGATCTCGCGTCGCAGCCCGGTGGGGCGCAGGTAGGGCAGCGCCATCATGACCCAGCGCGGGACCGCCACGCTGAGGGAGTCCGCCGAGCCCATCCCGATGACCACGGCGTCGGCGGACATCAGCAGCTGCTGCTGCAGGTGGACGTCCTTCTGCAGCGCCAGCCAGAGCTCGCGCACACCCCAGCCGGCACGACCCCAGACGTCGACGGCCCATGGCCGTCCGGTCAACTCCTCCAGTTGCCAACCCAGCACGTTGGGATAGGTGCGGGGGTCGTCGAGGGGTACCGGACCCTCCGGACCATGGAACGACAGGGAGTCACTGAGGACCACCAGACGGCCATGATCGCCAGAGATCCTTGCGATCCGGCCGGTGGGCGGGCAACGTAGCGGCTCGATCCGCGGGCCAAGGCCGCTTGCCGGGTCCGCGTCCTGCCCTTCCCCGCAGGCACCACCACGATCATCCGCCATGGGAGGCACCACACATGAACAAGTCTGAGCTGATCGCCGCTGCGTCCGACGCCGCTGGCATGTCCAAGAGCGACATGAACACCGCGCTCGACGCCATCGTCGGCACCATCACCGAGGCCGTCGCCTCGGGCGACAAGGTCTCGGTCACCGACTTCGGCAACTTCGACCACCGCGAGAACGCCGCCCGCAAGGGTCGCAACCCGCAGACGGGCGAGGAGATCGACATCGCGGCCTCCAAGACCCCCCGCTTCAAGGCGGCCAAGAAGTTCAAGGACGCCGTCAACAAGTAGGCGTCGTCAGCACCGGAGGGACCCCGCGGGGTCCCTCCTCTGCGTTGTGGGGCGGTCCTCACGTGGCGGTCAGGCCGCCATGCCCAGGCGCCGCATCAGCGCCTGCGGCTCCATGACCAGGCCGGTGACGAAGGGCCCGAACTCGCCGTAGACGCTGCTGACCTCGTCGAAGCGCATCTCGTAGACGATCTCCTTCAGCGTCGCCGGGTCGTCGGTCAGCAGCGTGACGCCCCACTCCCAGTCGTCCAGGCCGGTCGAGCCGGTGATCAGCTGCGTCACCCGGCCCCGGTAGGTCCGGCCGACCCGGGCGTGCCCGCCCATCAGACGCTTGCGCTCGGCGAAGTCCAGCTCGAACCAGTTGGCGCCCGGGACACGCCGCTTGCTCATCGGGTAGAAGCCGATGACCTTGGTGCGGGGCAGGTTCGGGTGGAGCTTGTGCTCCTTGTAGGCCGCCATCCGCTGGTCGAAGGCCGCGACCTTCTCCTCCAGCTCCGGGCTGTCGGCGGCCATGCCCTCCTCGGCGACCAGGC
>JBFKGB010000345.1:0-4013 GCA_041633535.1 Euzebya sp.
ACCGCCTCGCTGAAGGTCACCGTGACGGTCTCGTAGTCCGCCGCTGTGACCACCGAGGTGATCGCCGGGACCGCGCCGGCCGCGCCGGCCCACCACACCCCGATCCCCAGCACGAACACGACCAGCCCAAGGACCCCACGACGCACGTCGACCACGGTCTATCCCTCTCGTCCCCCCGACCCCTCATGACCGAGGACGCCGCACCCTACGTCACCGAAGCGCCCCCATGTCACGAAAAGTGAAAAAGTTTGGCGCACAGCGCTACAGAGCGGGACCTCACGGGCAGCGCCACCACCGGCACGACCGGTACCCGACGCCAGCCTCCACCCCGTGCGAGTGACCAACGGGATGTGGCCCCAGACATCTGCTGAGGCCAGGGTGACCAGAGCCGCCTGCTGTGGCCCGCGAGACCGAACCTACGGGTCACTCGCATGGGGGAGGAGGGACGGCCCCCCGGGTCCCTCCGCACGGCCCCTCCCCCCGGGTCCCTCCGCACGGCCCCTCCCCGTGCGAGTGACCAACGGGATGTGGCCCCACACATCTGGTGAGGCCACAGTGGCCAGAGTCGCCCCCTGCGACCCGCGAGGCCGGGCCCATGGGTCACTCGCATGGGGGGGGAGCCGGTGCAGCGCTACAGGGGCCAGACGCGCGGGACGATCAGCAGGCTGCTGAGGAGCACCAGGGCGGTGATGGGGGCGCCCAGGCGCGCGAAGTCGCTGAACCGGTAGCCGCCCAGGGAGTACACCATCAGGTTGGTCTGGTAGCCGATGGGGCTGAGGAAGGACAGGCTGGCGCCCAGGGCGATGACGATCGCGAAGGGGCGCAGGTCGGCGCCGACCTGCTCGGCCGCGGCGGCGGCCAGCGGGAAGGCCAGGACCGCCGCGGCGTTGTTGGTCAGCATCTCGGTCAGGATCATCGTGACGATCAACACGCCGGCCAGCGCGCCCAGCTGGCCCCACGGCTCGGTGGCCCGCAGCAGCAGCTCGGCCCCCGTCGCCGCCAGCCCGCTGGACTCGATCGCCGCGCCCAGCCCGAAGGCGCTGGCGATGACGACCAGCACCTGGGTGTCGATGGCCGCCCGGGCCTGCCCCAACGGCATGACCCCCAGGGCGATCAGCGCCACGGCCGCGACCAGCGACGCCTCGAGGATCGGCACGATCCCGAGCCCTGCCAGCAGCACCAGCCCCAGGGTGACCACGCCGGTCAGCTGCGCCTTGCGTCCCTGCACCGGCCGGGTCTGCCCGGTGCCGGCCACCAGCACGAAGTCACCGGTCGAGCGCCACCGGTTGCGGAAGCCCGACCCGGCCATCAGCAGCAGGGTGTCGCCGGCCTTCAGCTCGACCTCCCCCAGCTTGGCGTCGATGCGGTGCCCGGCCCGGTGGATGGCCAGCACGGCCGCGTCGTGCCGCTGGCGGAAGCCCACGTCCTTCACGGTGGCGTTGACCAGCCGCGACCCCGGGCCGATCACGGCCTCGAAGAACTGGGCGCTGTTGCCGCCCCCGACCCGGTCCAGGTGACGGTTCTCGGTCGACCGCAGCCCCCGGTTGCGCTGCAGGTCCAGGATCCGGTCGACCCGCCCGACGAACAGCAGCTCGTCGTCGGGCCGCAGGTCCTGGTCGGGCGCCACCGGGCTGATCCGTCGGTCGCCCCGGGTCAGCTGGGCGCAGAACACCCCCTGCAGCGAGCGCAGCCCCGCCGACTCGATGGTCTGCCCGTCCATGGCGCCGCCGTCGACGACCTGCATGGCCACGGTGAAGTCACGGACGTGCTCCTCCAGGTCGTCGCGGACGGTCCCCCGGTCGGGCAGGACCACCGGGGCCAGCGCGACGATGATCCCACCGCCGAGCACCGCCAGCGGGATGCCGACGGCGGCCAGCTCGAACAGGCCCAGCTGGGGCCGCCCCGCCTCGACCAGCAGCCCCGACACCACCAGGTTGGTGGAGGTCCCGATGGCGGTGATGCAGCCACCCAGGATGGCGGCGTAGCTGACGGGCATCAGGAACCGCGAGGAGGGCAGGCGGCGCTGCTCGGCCCAGCTGGCCACGGCGGGCGCGACCATCGCCACGATCGGGGTGTTGTTCAGCACCGCCGAGGACAGCGTGGTGGGGACGACGACACGTGCCAGCAGCGACCGCGGCCCGCTGGCACCACCCAGCAGCCGGCCGATCACCGACTCGAGCACCCCGGTCTGCTGGACCGCACCGGCCAGCACGTACAGGGCGGCGACGGTCACGGGCGCGGGGTTGGAGAAGCCGGCGAGGGCACGTCCGGAGTCGATGACCCCCAGGACCAGCAGAACCACGACCGAGCCCAGCAGCGTCAGCGCGGCCGGCGCCAGGTCGCGGGCCAGCATGACCAGCACCACGGCGACCACGACCAGGGTGATCCACGCGTCGACGCCCACGCCAGCGGCTCCCTCTCCTCGTCCAGACGGGGCCGGTGCCCCGCACGAGGCGACACGCTACGACAACGGTGTGGCCGTGGGCGTCGGGCGAACCGTCAGATCCCCGTGCTAGAAGTAGCCCTCACGCTTCTTCTCCTCCATCGACCCGGACTGGTCGTGGTCGATGACGCGCCCCTCCCGCTCGGAGCGGGTGGCCAGCAGCATCTCCTGGATGATCTCGGGCAGCGTCGTCGCGCGGGACTCCACCGCCCCCGACAGGGGGTAGCAGCCAAGGGTCCGGAACCGCACCCAGCGTTCCTGCGGCTGCTCGCCCGGCTCGAACCGGAAGCGCTCGTCGTCGACCATGATCAGCGTGCCGTCGCGCTCGACGACGGGACGCGGCGCGGAGTAGTACAGCGGCACGATCGGGATGTCCTGCAGGTGGATGTACTGCCAGATGTCCAGCTCGGTCCAGTTGCTCAGCGGGAACACCCGGATCGACTCGCCCTTGTTGACCCGGCCGTTGTACAGCGACCACAGCTCGGGACGCTGGTTCTTGGGGTCCCAGCGGTGGTTTCGGTCACGGAAGCTGAACACCCGCTCCTTGGCGCGTGACTTCTCCTCGTCACGCCGGGCGGCACCGAAGGCCGCGTCGAACCGGCCGGCCTCCAGCGCCTGCTTCAGCGCCTGGGTCTTCATGATGTCGGTGTAGCCCTTGGACCCGTGGTCGAAGGGGTTGATGCCCTCCTGCACCCCGTGCAGGTTGATGTGCTCGATCAGGTCGAGCCCCATCTGGGCCGCCGTGCGGTCCCGGAACGTGATCATCTCCCGGAACTTCCACGTCGTGTTCACGTGCAGCAGCGGGAACGGCAGCTTGCCCGGGTGGAAGGCCTTGCGGGCCAGGTGCAGCATGACCGAGCTGTCCTTGCCGATGCTGTACATCATCACCGGCCGCTCGAACTGGGCGACGACCTCCCGCATGATGTGGATGCTCTCGGCCTCGAGCTGCGCCAGATGGGTCATCCGCTCGGGCGGGACGACGTCGTGCGTGGTGGTTGTCACGGTTCACTCTGCCTTCACGTTGGGTGACGGGCGGGCCCGGGTGCGCATCCTAGGGCCGCGGGGTCCCCGGGTGGAACGGGACAACCACGAAAACCCTTCAGGTCTGCCCCCGGCATGCCGATCCTGGCGGTGCCGTCGCCGCAGCGGTGCGCGTCAGCATGCCCACATGCACTAGTCGGCCGGCATGGCCCCATCTGGTCATCTTCGGGTTGGCCCTACCGTCGGCCCCCGGCCGTGTGCAGGGTGTGAGGCGTCGGTGCGGCAGTCGCACCGGTGCGACACCCGCAGTCGTGGTGGCGCCGTCCGCAGGCCGGAGGGCAGTCGCCTCGTGGTGCCGCGACCAGGAAAGGTGCGTGCTGATGAGCAGCCTCGATCTGTGGATCGTCGTGCCCGGCCAGCCCGCGGATGGCGGGAACCCCGTCATCCCACCTGCCGCGGTGCCGGAGGCCACGGCGACGCCCACTCCGGTCCCGACGATCGACGTCGTGGTCGAGCAGCCGGTGGTGCCCGTCGCCCAGGAGCCCGACCCGACCCCCACCCCCACCCCGCTGCCGACGGTGCCCACGAC
>JBFKGB010000346.1:0-4010 GCA_041633535.1 Euzebya sp.
CGTGCCCAGGCCACCATCGGCTCGGGGTCCAGCGCGGTCGTCGTCTCCTCCGTCGCATGGGGTCACGAGGGCGGCAACGACCTGACGGTGACGCTGGCCGCCGACGGCGCGCAGCCGGGCACGGTCGTCGTGGACGGGTCGGCCATCACCGTCTCCGTCGACGCCACCACCACCGCGGCCGACGTCATCGCCGCGCTGACCGCCGACGCCGCCGACCTGGTCCTGGCCCACGGCTACCGCACCAGCGGCACCGGCGGCGTCGTCACCCCGACCACCAGCCCGGTCACGTTGACCGACGGCCTGTCGGCGCCGATCGACCACGGCCCCTTCGACGTGCAGGCGATCCGCATCGGGCGGCACCGCGACGGCTCGAAGCCCGGCGTGCTGATCATCGCCCAGGACCACGCCCGCGAGTGGGTCCCGCCGCTGATCGCGATGGAGGCCGTCGAACGGCTGCTGGCCAACTACGAGACGGACCCGGCCAGCGCCGACATCATCGACAACGTCGACATCTGGGTGATCCCCTCCAACAACCCCGACGGGTCGCACTACTCGATGTACGACTACGACCTGCAGCGCAAGAACATGACCAACCACTGCGACGAGACCCGGTCGGACCCCGGGTACCGCGACAGCTGGGGCGTGGACCTGAACCGCGGCTACTCGGTGGCCTCGCGCCGTGACGGCTTCGCCGGTGCCTCGGGCACCTGCACCTCGAGCACCTACGACGGCCCGGGCGAGCTGTCCGAGCCCGAGGCGATCAACGTGGTGTCGCTGGTCGAGCAGCACGACAACATCCGCTTCTTCATGACGATCCACTCCAACGGCGGCCAGCTGTTCTGGCAGCCGGGCGCCTACATCGCCGACGGCCGGCTGACCCCCACCCGTCCGCCGCTGGGCGACGAGACCTTCTACTGGCAGATGGCCGAGCGCATCCTCTCAGGCGTCAAGACCTACCAGGACACCGTCGTGCGGCCCGACCTGGTCGGCGGCTCCTCCGACGTGCTGTACTCCTCCGCCGGCAACATCCGTGAGGAGCTGTACGTCAACCACGGCGTCTACGCCTTCGGCTGGGAGGTCGGCGGCGCGACGTGGAACCCCACGACCCGCCAGTTCCAGTCCGGGTCCTTCCAGCCGTCCTGGTCACAGGCCCAGGGCGAGTACATGGAGTACGCCAACGGCATCACCGAGATGTGGCGCATCGCAGCCGACCACGGACGTGACGACGTCGCCCCGACCGCCGAGCTGGTGGAGGGGCCCGAGGGCGGCCTGGTGTTCACCACCAGCGAGCCCGCCCGGGTGTTCTTCACCACCGACGGCACGACCCCGACCCCGCTGCCGCGTCCCACCGACCAGGTCACCCCCCGGCCCACGACCGGGACGATGGAGTACCTGGCCTCGGGCATCCGCGAGCGTGGCGAGACCCTGACCTTCCCGGCGGGCACGACCGTGCGCTGGCTGGTGGTGGACCCGGCCGGCAACACCTCGGTGGGCAGCGCCACCACCGGCTAGGGGGTCAGCGACCGACCCAGGACATGTCGCGGTAGCGGTCGCCGGCCACGTCGTCGGCGATCGCGTCCAGCGCCGCCGTCTCCTCGTCTGACAGCTGGATCGTCGCGGCACCCACGTTCTCCTCGACCCGGTGCGCCTTCGACGTCCCGGGGATGGGGACGACGTCGGGCCCCCGGCCAAGCAGCCAGGCCAGGGACAGCTGGGCCGGGCTGACCCCTCGCCCGCGGGCCAGGTCGGTCACCCGCGCCACCAGGGCGCGGTTGCGTGCCAGGTTGTCGGCGTCGAAGCGGGGCAGCTCACGGCGGAAGTCCCCCTCGCCCAGGTCCTCGGTGCTGGTGACCGTCCCGGTCAGGAACCCCCGGCCCAGCGGGCTGTAGGCCACGAGGCCGGCCCCCAGCCGGCGGCACAGCGGCAGGATCTCGGTCTCGACGTCACGGCTCCACAGCGACCACTCGTTCTGCACGGCCGTGACCGGGTGGACGGCGGCCGCGCGGCGCAGCGACTCGGCGGAGGGCTCGGAGATGCCCAGGTGCCGGACCTTGCCGGCGGCGACCTGCTGGGCCATGGCGCCCCAGGTCTCCTCGACCGGCACGTCGGTGGCGACACGGTGCTGGTACCACAGGTCGATCACGTCCACCCCCAGACGGTCCAGCGAGGCGTCCACGGCCCGCTGGACGTGTGCCGGGCTGCCGTCGATCCGACGGCGACCGTAGTCCTGCGGGTCCGCGACGATGCCGAACTTCGAGGCGATCACCACGTCCTCTCGGCGGTGGCGGACGGCGGCGCCCAGCAGCCGCTCGCTGTGGCCGTTGCCGTACACGTCGGCGGTGTCGAAGAGGGTGACGCCCAGCTCCAGCGCCCGGTCGACCGCAGCCGTCGCCGTCGCGTCGTCGGTCGGGCCGTACATCGAGGACAGCGACATGCAGCCCAGGCCGACGGCGCCGACGGACAGGCCGGCGCCGAGGGTGCGGAGGGGGAGGGTGGTGTCGGACATGGGCGGACCGTAGCGCCGGCCGGTGTGGTGGGCCGGTGCGGTCAGCCGGTCGGGTGTGCGATCGACGTGATACGGCGACACTCAGTGGCCATGGACCGACCCGCCGCGACCTCCCGCACCACCACCGGTGGCGGCGTCGCCGACCCTGGTCCGGTCGACCCTGACCCTGCCGTCGTGGGGGCGGCCGAGGCCGGGGTGACCCGCGTGCTGGGGACGACCCTGGCCCTGCCGGCGGATGCCACGTTCGTGGCCGACGGCACGTCGGTCCGGCTGGACGCCCTGGACACCGGGATGGTGTGGACGCTGGTGCTGGGTCACGTGGACAGGGTCGAGCACGCCCTGCTGACCGGCTATGACGGCCCTGCCCAGGTCACGGGCGCGCTGTTCGGGACCACGCTGCAGCTGCACGACTGGGTGCACGGCCGGCTGGGCACCACGGCGCTCGAGGTCGAGGGCGACCCGACCGTCGTGGACCGGCTGCGCCGGCTGCTGGACGCCGTCACCCCCCTTTCGACCCAGTGACCGCGGTCAGCTCGCGCCGTCGCGGCTGGTGGACCCTGCGGCGGCCTGCGTCGCAGGAGGAGACTTCGCCGGTGCTCGACGCCCGCGACCACCAGGGTTCCCGGGTTGGGTCTGGTTCTGCGGCCGCCTTGTGGAATGCGGTGCTGCACACCGCGCCGCTTTTCACAGCACAGCTTTGCCCATGGGCAGCGGTGACAGCCGGGTCGTTGGGGCGTGCAGACGGTGGCGCCCAACTCCATCATGGCCTGGTTGAAGTCGCCGCAGCGCCGGCGCGGCATCAGTTGCTCGGCGAGTGCCCATATCCGGTGCGACGCCGGGCCCCGGCTCAGGTCGCCGGTCACGCCGTGCAGTCGCGCCAGCACCCTGCGCACGTTGCCGTCGACTGCGGCGACCGGCCGGTCGTACGCAATCGACGCCAGGGCGCGGGCGGTGTACTTGCCGATGCCCGGAAGGTCCTCGAGGTCCGCGGCGTTGTCGGGAAAGTGCCCGCCGCGGGCGTCCACGATGCGGGCGGTGCGGTGCAGGTTCCGCGCCCGGGCGTAGTAACCCAGCCCCGCCCAGGCATGGAGCACGTCCTCCAGGGGCGCCGCGGCCAGCCGATGGACGTCCGGGAAGCGCTCGATGAACTTGTTGAAGTACGGCACGGCCGTGGCGACCTGGGTCTGTTGCAGCATGATCTCGGCCAGCCATTGCAAGTAAGCGTTGCGGGGCTGGCGGCGCCACGGCAGATCGCGGCGGTGGGCGTCGTACCACCGCAGGAGGCGGCGTCTGAGGCGCGGCAGGTCACGTTGCGGGACGTCCATTCAGCGCGATTGTACCGCGGGGGCAGCGGTGGCAAAACCGGGTCCCGGTTTCCTGCGCCGGTTTGGCAGCTGTCGCGGCGCGATCATCGGAGCCGCGTCCCGCAGTGCCCGCAGTAATTGGCGTGGGTGGGGTTGGCGTGCCGGCAACTGGGGCAGCCTGCCCTGCGGCCTTTCCAGAG
>JBFKGB010000347.1:0-3984 GCA_041633535.1 Euzebya sp.
GCCGGCCATCCCTCCGCCAGGAACTCGATGTGCTGGGCCGGGGCCGCCCGGCGGTCGTGCAGGCCACCGTCGTCGGCGTAGGCCCGCACCGCGATGGCCCGGTGCCGTCCCGACGGGCCCTCGATGCCCAGCCGCTGCCGGACGACGGAGCTGGCGCCGTCCGCGGCGATCAGCACCGGGGCACGCAGGACGCCGTCGACCGTCACGCCCGCGTCGTCCACGACGAGGTCCCGGACCCGGTGCTGGCGCAGGTCCGCGCCGCGGTCCACGGCCACATCCACCAGCCGGGCATCGAAGACCGCGCGCGGGATGACCCGGTTGGCACGCCCCGCCCTGCCGACCACGACGCTGCCGTCCGGGGCGGACAGGTGCAGGTCCCACACCTCCGGGGCGTCACCCTCGATCCCGTGCACGCCCATACGCGCCAGCTCGTCGAAGGCGTGGGCGGCGATCGCGTCGCCGCACACCTTGTCCCGCGGGAAGGCCGCACGGTCCAGCAGGACGACGTGGGCGCCCCGCCGGCGCAGCGCGATCGCGGCGGCGGCCCCCGCCGGCCCGGCCCCCACGACGATCGCGTCACACCGCTCGACCATGACGCGCGCCTGCGGACCCGGACCTAGCCGACGACGAAGTTGACGAGCCGGCCCGGGACGACGATCTCCTTGCGGATCTCCTTGCCGTCCAGGTGCTCGGCCGCCGCCGCTCGGGCCGCCGCCAGGACGTCGTCCTTGGGCGCCCCGTTGGCCACGTCGACGGTGCCGCGCAGCTTGCCCTGGATCTGGATGGCGATGGTGATGGTGTCCTCCACCAGCGCGGACTCGTCCCACTCCGGCCACGGCGCGTAGGCCAGCGACTCGGTGTGGCCCATCCGTGACCACAGCTCCTCCGCCAGGTGCGGGGCGTAGGGCGAGAGGATCAGCGCGAACGCCTCCATCTCGGGCCGGGCCATCGGCTCGCCGCCGCAGGTGTTGACCAGCTCCATCATCTTGGCGATGGGGGTGTTCACCTTCAGCTCCTCGATCCCGGTCGTCGCCTCCTTGATCGCGACGTGCAGGGCCTTGCGCGCCTCGCGGGACGTCTCCTGGGGCATCGGCCGCAGCTGCCCGGCGGTGTCGGAGTCGGAGGTGTCCACGAACAGCCGCCAGGTGCGCGACAGGAAGCGGTGGATGCCCTCGCAGCCGGAGGTGTTCCAGACCTTCGTCTGCTCCAGCGGACCCATGAACATCTCGTACAGCCGCAGCGTGTCGGCCCCGAACCGCTCGATGATCTCCAGCGGGTCGACGGAGTTGTTGAGGCTCTTGCCCATCTTCCCCGCGCGCTGCTCGACCGGGGTGTCGGTGCCGGTGACGAACCAGTCGGTGGACACCTGCTCCTGGGTGTGGGCGCTGGTCATCGTCACGGTGCGGCCGGGACGCTGGTCGACGTCGTCGGGGTGGACGTACTTGCCGCTGGTCTGGCGGTAGCTGTTGGCCAGGATCATGCCCTGGTTGGCCAGCCGGGTGAACGGCTCGCGGGTCGGCACCAGCCCGACGTCGTGCAGGACCTTGTGCCAGAAGCGGGCGTACAGCAGGTGCAGCACGGCGTGCTCGACCCCGCCGATGTACAGGTCGACGTCGCCCCAGTACCGCACCTTCTCCTGGCTGAACGGCTCGCTCGTGTTCAGCGCGTCGGTGTAGCGCAGGTAGTACCAGCACGACCCCGCCCACTGCGGCATCGTGTTGGTCTCGCGCATCGCCGGGCGTCCGTCGGGCGCGGTGGTGTACAGCCAGTCCGTGGCGCGGGCCAGCGGGGGCTCCCCGGTGGCGGTCGGCTTGTACTCGTCGACGTGGGGCAGCTCGACGGGCAGGTCCTCGACCGGGACGGGCACGATCTCGCCGGTCGGGTTCCCCTCCTCGTCCAGGATGTGGAGGATGGGGAACGGCTCGCCCCAGTACCGCTGCCGGCTGAACAGCCAGTCGCGCAGCTTGAAGTTGACCTTCCGCTCGCCCTTCCCCTCCTGCTCCAGCCAGTCGATGATCGCCGGCTTCATCTCCGCCGTCGTCATGCCGTCGAACTGCCCGGAGTTGATGACCGTGCCACCGCCGGTGACCACCTGCGCCTGCACGTCGACACCGTCGGGCACGGTGAACGTGGGGATGATCGGCAGGCCGAACGTCGTCGCGAAGGCGTGGTCGCGCTCGTCGTGGGCGGGCACGGCCATGATCGCGCCGGTCCCGTAGCTGGACAGGACGTAGTCGGCGACCCAGATCGGGACGGCCTCGCCGTTCACCGGGTTGATCGCCCTGGCGCCCGTGTCGACGCCGGTCTTGTCCTTGGCCTCACCCATCTGCCGGTCCAGCTCGGACCGCGAGATGGCCTTCTCGACGTAGGCCTCGACCTCGGCGCGCCGTGCGTCGGTCGTGATCACCGACACCAGCGGGTGCTCCGGCGCCAGGACGCAGTAGGTCGCGCCGAACAGCGTGTCGGGACGGGTGGTGTAGACGGTGAAGTCCTCCTCGGTCCCCTCGATGCTGAAGGTGACCTCGGCGCCCTCGGACCGGCCGATCCACTGGCGCTGCATCTCCAGCACGCCGTCGGGCCACTCCAGCTCCTGCCCGTCGGGCAGCGGCTGGTCCAGGTCGTCCAGCAGCTCCTGGGCGTAGTCGGTGATCCGCAGCATCCACTGCTTCATGTTCCGGCGGACGACCGGGTCGCCGGTCTCGACGTAGCGGTTGTCGACGACCTCCTCGTTGGACAGCACGGTGCCCTGGGCCTCACACCACCACACGGGGACCTCGTCCAGGTAGGCCAGCCCCTGCTCGTACAGCTTCAGGAAGATGGCCTGCGTCCAGCGGTAGTAGTCGGCGTGGCTGCTGACGACCTCGCGCGACCAGTCGTAGGAGAAGCCGAGGCGGCGCAGCTGGGTGCGGAAGTACTCGATGCGCTCGTCGGTGATGACCGCCGGGTGGGTCCCGTCCCGCTGCGCTGCGCGCTCGGCGGGCAGGCCGAAGCTGTCGAAGCCCATCGGGTTGAGGACGCTGAACCCCTTCATCCGCTTGTACCGGGCGACCAGGTCCACGGCCGTGTAGCTCTCGGGGTGCCCCACGTGCAGCCCCGACCCCGAGGGGTAGGGGAACATCCCCAGGGCGTAGAACTTCTCCTTGGAGGGGTCCTCGACCGCCTTGAAGGTCTCGTGCTCTGCCCAGTAGGCCTGCCAGCGCGGCTCGATCTCCGCGGGGTTGTAGGCGCTCATCGTCGGTACTGCTCCTGGCTGAGGGGGGTCACGGTGGTGGCTCGGCCGCCCACGGTAGACGTTGCGTCCCCGCCGGCCGACCTGCTGGAGCCGAACTCACAGGTGGCTGACGTCGACGCCCTCGATGCGGCCCTGCGCGGTGAAGGACACGTTGATGAACGACGAGCCGACGGTCGCCACGAGCATCTGGTCCATCCCGGTGACCGACAGCCCGTTGTCGCCGAACAGCGACATGGCCGCCACGCGATGGTCCATCGGCGCCAGCGCGATGCCGGTGGTCAGCGCCTGCACGACCTGGTGGGCCGTGGGTGTGGGGAGGGGGACGTCACCCAGCAGCAGGTAGACCGCGCCACCGGGCAGGGGTGCCCGGTACATCGCGTCCGCCTGCGCCCAACCCCGCGCGATGGCCGCCAGCAGGAAGGGGTCGACGTCGTCGGTGTGCCAGACGGCCTCGGTCAGCTCGTCGATGGCGTGCTCCTGCCCGTAGGCCCGCAGCGCGGTGACGGCCGTCAGGACCCCGGGGTTGGCCGCCTCGGGGGTGGCCCAGGCCCACGTGAACGTCCGCTCGGCGTCGTTGACCGTCCCGACGACCTGCATGGGGAAGACCATGTCGGTGTCGAACGCCGCGGTCCCGGCGGGCAGGTCGATGTCGGGCAGGCGCTCCTCGACCACGCGGGCGAGGAGCTGCTGGCGCAGCAGGGTGGCGGGGACGTGCTCGGCGGCGAGCTCGAGGATCAGCTGCACGGTCACCA
>JBFKGB010000348.1:0-3973 GCA_041633535.1 Euzebya sp.
CGCTCTGTGGTGCCGGATGGGTCGGTCCGCTCTGTGGTGCCGGATCGACTGGGCCGGTGGGCCCGAGCAGCCTGTCGGTGCGGGTCTGTCGGCTGGGAGCCAGCAGCTCTGCGACGGGGATGCCAACCGGGGGTGTGTCCTCGTCGGAGGGGGCCGGGAGGGGCACCTCGGTCAGCTCGGCGGTGACCATCGCGGCGAAGGCTGCGGCGTTGTCGGCATGGGTGCGGACCAGGTCGTCGTCCATCTCCTCGCTGGGCACCTCCAGCGCGTCGGGGGCCGGCCCCAGCGGTCTGGTCAGCCGGACCGGTAGACGCAGCTCGGCTGTCACCGGCGCAGTGGGCGACTCGGCCGTCACCGCCGCGCTGGGCGACGGCTCCTCGTCACTGAAGGCCGGCCGAGCGTCCATGGCGGGCTGCACCCGGACCTGTGCCGCGGACGGCTCGCGGTACACCGCGACGACGTCGTCGTCGCGCTCGTCCTGACGTCGACCGTCCTGCCCTCGACCGTCCTCGTGCCGACCGCCGCGTGGCGGCGCTGCCCCGGTGCGCTGATGGGCCCCGGCGCGGCCGTGGTCGGCCCGCGTCGTCGGCGCGGGGATGCTGAAGGCCAAGGACGGCGGCACGGTCGCGGTGCGGTCCCGCAGGTCGACATCGGTGTCGGACAGGTCGATCTCGGTGGGGTCGACCACGGCATGACCGAGCGGGCAGCGGCCCTGCACGTCCACGGCCACCTGACGCCCGCACATGTCGCAGCGGAGGCCCCCGTCGGGGCCGGCGGACCGTCGTAGCCGTCGTCGTCGGCCCCCCGACCGGGTCCTGGGGGATGAGGCTTCTGCCATCGTGCGTAGACTCCTGCGCTCGGTGCCAACTGTTCTCTACTCCGCGTCCGTGCTCTGCCCGATGTCCGGGCCTCCGCTGGCTGACGGCGCCGTCCTCTCCTCGGACGGTGTCATCATCGCGGTCGGAACCCGTTCCGACCTACGACCTTCGGCGGATCGTGAGCATCATCTGGACGGCGTGCTCCTGCCGGGCCTGGTCGACGGCCACACGGTCCTCGAGCACTCCGACGTCCGCGAGATCGCCAGGCCGGGGCCCTACGCGCCCTGGTTCCGGGCAGTGCTCGGCTACACCAGCATGTGGGACGCCGAGCGGTGGACCCGGTCGGCGCACCGCGGCGTCCAGGATGCGCTTCGCCACGGTGTGACGACCGTCGTCGACTCCGTCATCCGCGGTCCTGGCGTCCCCGCCGCGAGCCGCGCCGGCCTGGCCGGGCACTCGCTGGTGCAGGTCCAGATGGTCGACTCGGCGCAGCACGAGCCGGTGCTGGCCGCCGTGGCGACCTCGCTGGACCGTCCTGCGCCGGGTCGCACGGTCGGCGTCGCCGCGCACTCGCCCTGGACCCTCGGCACCGGCGTCATGCAGGCGCTGGCCGCCCTCGCGGCCGAGCGCGGGCGTCCGTTCCAGGTCCGTGCGGCGGAGTCCAACGCCGAGATCGCCGCGCTGCGCAACGCCGACGGCCCCCTCATGGAGATCCTGGCCGACGCGGGCCTGGACCCCGAGTGGGCGGAGGAGGGCGTGAAGCGCAGCGCCGTGGCCTACCTCGACTCGGTCGGCGCCATCCGGCCGGGCATGACCGTCGCGCACGGCACCTGGCTGGACCTCGCCGAGGCACGCCTGCTGGCCCAGAACGACGTCGGGGTCGTCTGCTGCCCACGGGCCAACGCCATGCTGGGCGTGGGCGACGCCCCGCTGGAGCGCTTCGCCGACGCCGGTACGTCGCTGGCGCTGGGCACGGGCAGCGCCGCCGCGGTCGGTGACGCCGACCTGCTGGCCGACGCCGCGGCCTGGGTGGCGACCGCGCGTCGACGGGACCTGTTCTTCTGGCCCTCCTCCGCCGGACCGATCCCGCTGGAGGAGGCCGCGATCCGTCTGGCCACCGTCGACGGTGCACGGACCATGGGGCTCGGTGACACCTCCGGGGTGCTCGAGCCGGGACGGCGGACCGACCTGGTGGGGGTGTCGATCGACACCAAGGTGGAAACCGTGTACGCAGACCTGATCCACCGTGGCGTGGGCCGGCAGGTGCTGACCGTGCTGGGTGGGCTGCGCAAGTCCCGCCGTGCCGACGCCGACCAGCCGTGGCCCCTGCTCGAGGAATGGAAAGACCAGTGACGATGCTGCCCGACCCCAGCCCGACGCTCGCCAAGGACGCGGCGCTCGTGCAGGACATGTTCGACCGGGTCGCCCCCCGCTACGACGTCGCCAACATCATCCTGAGCTTCGGCTCCGACCAGCACTGGCGGCGGGTCGCGGTCCGGGCGCTGGCCCCCCGCGTCGGCGAGCGGATCCTGGACGTCGCGACCGGCACAGGACGGCTGGCCCGCGAGATCCAGGACGCGGGGGCCCACCCCGTCGCGCTGGACTTCTCGTGGAACATGCTGGCCGCGGGTGCGGCCAGCGAACGGAAGGCCGGCCTGAAGCCGCTGGAGTGGCTGAACGGCGACGGCACCGCCCTGCCCTTCGCCGACGACAGCTTCGACGCCGTCACGATCAGCTTCGGTCTGCGCAACATCCCGGACCCGAAGGCGGCGCTGGAGGAGTTCTCGCGCGTCGTCCGTCCCGGGGGCCGCATCTGCGTGCTGGAGTTCTCGACCCCCACCGCACCGCTGTTCAGCCGGGTGTACCGCGACTACCTCGTCGGTGCGCTGCCGCGCGTGGCCAAGGTGGTGACGTCCGACCCGGCCGCCTACGTCTACCTGGCCGAGTCGATCCTGGCCTGGCCCGACCAGGAGGGCCTGGCCGGCTGGCTGTCGCAGGCGGGCTGGGACCGGCCCCGGTGGCAGAACCTGACCGGCGGCATCGTCGCGCTGCACCACGCGGTCAAGCCGGGCGCCTCCGGCCCCTCGACGGTCCCTGGGGCAGACGCGTAGTCACCGCTACGGATCCGCCCCAGGGTGCCGACCGGCAGGGGGTGGGCACTCGACGGGACCCTCTGCTACATTCGTGCATCCTGCTGCGCCCCGGCCGTCCACCGTGCGCGCGCCCACCCTCGTTCTCCAAGGAGACCCCATGAAGGTCGTCAACTCCATCGGCACCCTGAAGAAGCGCCACCCCGACTGCCAGGTCGTGAAGCGCAAGGGTCGCGTGTACGTGATCAACAAGACCAACCCGCGCTTCAAGGTCCGCCAGGGCGGCGCCAAGAAGAAGCGCTACTGAGGCACCGGCCCCCCCGGGGTCGCGTGCAAGGACGGACGGGTCGCCCAGCGGGCGGCCCGTTTCTGCGTCCCGGGCCGTCCCGCAGGGTGAGCTGACGCCGCGGGCTGCTGCGATCCGACACACCCACGCAACGGACGCCGGATAGGGTCGCGGGCGTGCGACGCATCGACCTGCCCCAGCCCCTCCGCGACGAGATCCGCCAGCTCGGCAGCATGCTCGGGCGGGTCATCCGCGAGCAGGCGGGGCAGCCGACCTACGAGCTGGTGGAGGCCCTGCGCCAGGCCGCCGTCGCCCACCGCCGGGACGGCGCGCCGCGCCGGGCGGTGGACGACCTGGTCGCCGACCTCGACGCGGCGCAGGCCGAGGCGGTGGCCCGCGCGTTCACGGTGTTCTTCCAGCTGAGCAACCTGGCCGAGCAGCGCGAGCGCGTGCGCGAGCTGCGCCGCCGCGACGACGGCACCACGCCGGTCGAGGACTCGGTCGCCGAGGCGGTCCAGCGCATCGGCGCCGCGGGTGTGCCGCAGGTGCTGGAGGGGCTGCAGGTCCATCCGGTGTGGACCGCCCACCCGACCGAGGCGCGCCGTCGCGCCGTGGTCGACAGCCTGCGCCGCATCGATGAGCAGCTGGCCCGGCAGGACGCCGCGCTGCTGGGCGCCACCGAGGCCGCGTCCATCCGCCGGCACCTGCTGGAGGAGATCGCGATCCTGTGGCGGACCGCCCAGATCCGCACCACCCGGCCGACGCCGGTCGACGAGGTC
>JBFKGB010000349.1:0-3957 GCA_041633535.1 Euzebya sp.
CGCACGGGACACGATCGTGGTCGATCCGTGCGGACGGGCGCCCCACCCCCTCAGGCGCCTGCGGCGCCCCACCGCCTCAGGCGCCTGCGGCGCCCTGTCACCTCAGGCGCCTGCGGCGCCCTGTCACCTCAGGCGCCTGCGGCGCCCAGCTCCTTCAGCTTGCTCGTGGTGTGCGTGGCCTTGATGTAGCGGACGGTGCCGGACTTGCCGCGCATGCACAGCGAGTCGGTCACGACGCCGGAGCCGGTGTAGACCACGCCGTCGACCAGGTCACCGGGGGTGACGCCGGTGCAGACGAAGAACGTCTCCTCGCTGGCCACCAGGCGCTCGGTGGTCAGGACCTCGGACAGGTCGAAGCCCTGCTCCTTGGCCGCGACACGCTCGGAGTCGTCCCGCGCCCACAGACGACCGATCATCTCGGCCCCCAGCGCACGCAGCGCGCAGGCGGTGACGACACCCTCGGGGGTCCCGCCGATCCCGATCAGCACGTCGACGTTGCGGTCGGGCATCGCGGCCAGCAGCCCGCCGGCGACGTCGCCGTCCATGATCAGCCGCAGCCGTGCGCCGGCGTCCCGGACGTCCTGGGCCATCTCGGCGTGCCGCTCGCGGTCCAGCATGATGACGGTCAGGTCGCTGATCGACTTGCCCTTGGCCGTCGCGATCTTCGCCAGGTTGTCCTTGATGGGCGCGTCGATGTCCACGACACCCTTGGCGTCCGCGCCGACGACCCACTTGTTCATGTAGACCATGGGCCCCGGGTCGAACATCGTCCCTCGGGGCGACATGGCCAGCACGGCCAGCGAGCCGGGGCGCCCCTGCGCCAGCAGCCGGGTCCCGTCGACGGGGTCGACGGCGATGTCGGTGTCGGGCCCCACGCCGGAGCCGACCAGCTCGCCGTTGAACAGCATGGGCGCCTCGTCCTTCTCGCCCTCGCCGATGACGACACGACCGGCGATGTCGACGGTCGTCAGCATGTGCCGCATGGCGTCGACGGCGGCCTGGTCCCCCGCCTCCTTGTTGTTGCGCCCCATCCAGCGGCCGGCGGCGATTGCGGCGGCCTCGGTGGCGCGGACGAGCTCGAGGGCGAGGTTGCGATCAGGCTTGGACATGCCCGGCAGGCTACCCCGCGACGGGCGCTAGCGGTGCTTCCAGGCCGTCGCGGACCACCCGGAGGTGGTCTTGGGGTTGGGGGCCGTCAGGGCGGTGTAGTCCCCGCCCGCCTCGGCCAGGGCGTGCAGGGCGTCGTTCTCGGCCTGGACCCGGTCGCCCAGCCCCGAGAACCGGTCGAACTGGGCCTTCAGGTAGGTCACCGCGTGCGCATGGTTCGCGGCGATCGCCTGGGCGACCTCCATCGCCAGCGGCAACGGGTCGGCCTCGGTGGACAGCCGCTGCACCAGCCCCAGCCTGTAGGCCTCGGCCACCGCGATCGTCCGTGAGGTCAGCACCAGGTCCTTGGCCTGGCCCAGCCCGACCAGGCCCACCAGCTTCGCCGGCCCGACGGGGAAGCCCAGCGCCGCACCCGGGAAGCGGAACACCGCGTCGGGCGCCGCGACGCGGATGTCGGCAGCGGCGGCCACCTCGACCCCGCCGCCGACGCAGACGCCGCGGATCGCGGCCACGACGGCCTTGGGGCAGGTGGCCACCGTCTCGTAGACCTGGCTGAACAGCTCCATCCGCCGCACCTGACCCTGACGGTCCAGCTCCTCCTTCAGGTCCGCGCCGGCCGAGAAGTGCCCCGCACCCCCGGTGATCACGATCGTGGCGACGGCCTCGTCGGCGACGGCGTCGGTCAGCGTGTCCAGGAGGTGCCCGAGCATCCCGGTGTCCATGGCGTTGCGGACGTCCGGGCGCGACATCGTCACGGTGCGCACCACCCGGTCGGCGTCGGTCGTGGCAGGGGTGTCGTGGAAGCTCACTGCGGACATGGGGCGCAGGCTACCCGTGGGGACGACCGCCCCCGCGCACCGCTAGTGTCACCAGACGTGCCCGGTGGGGAGGGTCACGACCACACGCTCGGTGGCGCCCCCGCCACCGGGCCCCCTCGACGCAAGGAGCGACCGGTGCTGCTGGGATGGCACGTCTACGACGACGGCGAGGAGGTGGACAGCGGCACCTCGCTGGCCGAGGCGCTGGCCGCACGCCACGACGGCGACTTCGTCTGGATCCGCATGGGTGAGCCCCGACCCAACGAGGTCCGGCAGCTCACCGTGGCCTTCGGGCTGCCCGAGCTGGCTGTCGAGGACGCGATGCAGGCCCACCAGCGGCCCAAGCTGGAACGCTACGGCGACACGTCCTTCGTCGTGCTGAAGCCCGCGCTGTACGACGACGAGTCGGAGTCCATCAGCCTGGGTGAGGTCCACGTGTTCCACGGTCCGGACTTCGTCATCAGCATCCGGCACGGCGACAGCGCCCCGCTGGACGACGTCAAACGCCGCCTGGACGTCGGGCGCGAGATCTGCGAGCTGGGTTCGGCCGCGGTGCTGTACACGATCGCCGACCAGATCGTGGACGCCTACGTCCCCGTCGTGCGTGGTCTCGAGCGCGACATCGAGCAGATCGAACGCGAGGTGTTCGACGTCGACGTGCAGGCGCCGACCGAGCGGATCTACGCCCTGATCCGCGAGGTGCTCGAGTTCCAGCGCGCCACCGCCAGCCTGCTGCTGCCACTGGAGGACCTCGCCAACGGCAGGGTCGCCGGCATCGAGCCGGGTCTGAGCCCCTACTTCCGCGACGTCGCCGACCACGCCCGGCTGGTGCACGAGCGGACGTCGGGCTTCCGTGAGCTGCTGGACGGGGCGCTGCAGGCGAACGTCGCCCTCATCGGGCTGCAGGAGAACCGCGACCAGCGCAAGATCTCCTCGTGGGCCGCCATCGCGCTGGTCCCCACCATCATCGGCGGCATCTGGGGCATGAACGTCGACGCGCTGCCGCTGCAGCACTGGTTCCTCGGCTTCCCGTTCCTGCTGGTGCTGATGGTGTCGGTGTCGGGCTACCTGTACTGGCGGCTGCACCGCAACGACTGGCTGTGACGCTCAGGGGTTGTGGGACCCCGTCTGCTCCTGCTGGCGGCGCAGGGCCGGGATCAGCCACTGCGCGTCGGCGGCCGCCTGCTGGGCGGCAGGTGCATCCACCTCGACCACGCTGACCGCGCCACCCAGGTCGTTCAGCCACAGGGTCATCGCGGTGCCGTCACAGGCGGCCTCGGCCGCAGCAAGCAGCACCGGCAGCGCGGGGAGGGGCAGGACGAACGGCCCGCTGGAGGACACGACGTGCACCGTGACGACGGCATCGCCGGTGGCCACGACCGCCTCGACGCGCGGCTCGAGCCCCAGCGGCGGCACGTCGTAGACACGCAGCCCGCCCCGCGCCGAGCCGACCGGGAGAGGACGTGACCCGTCGCGGTCGGGGACCGCGCGGCGGGGTGCGCCGGCGCAGATGATCTGCAGCCGGGCGGCTGCCGCGTCGTCGAGGACCGCGTGGTGCCCGCCCGCGAGGTCCAGCACGACCCCGCGGCGGTCGGTGCGGACGGCGATCTGGTCGGTGGTGAAGGCGTGTCCCAGGTTCAGCGCGCGGACCACCGCCGGGCGGTCGCGGTCATCCAGCTGCTCGACGTGGGAACGCCAGCCGTGGTCGATGTCACCCCCGAGGATGCCCAGGAACGGCCCGTCCGGGTCGGGCAGCACCCACACCCCGTCGGACAGCCGTACCGCGTCCCCCTGCTGGCCGGCCATCACACCCCTCCTCACACGTGGTCATCGCGGTGGGTGACGGCACGTTGCCCCACCGTCACCCAGTAGTTCGGCGCCGACCCCCCGTGGTCCTGCCGCCGCCACATGTTCGCACATCGGGGCCGCCGCAAGTCCTCTACATGGGAGAGGGGTCGGGACGCTTCGGTGGCTGCGCGGCGATCAGGGCCTCACGGGCCAGCCGGCGACTGATGAACCGCGGCGCGACCAC
>JBFKGB010000350.1:0-3947 GCA_041633535.1 Euzebya sp.
CGGCTCGGCGGTCGACCCGCTGCTGGGCCTGCTGGCCCGGGGTGCGCGCACCAGCGGCAGCGTCGACGCGGTGCTGGGCGACGTCAGCCGCGGCATGGTGCCCAAGGTCGAGAAGGTGGTGCGTGACGGCCTGCGCGAGGTGTTCACGATGCTGGACAGGGCCTCGACCATGGGCATGCCGCCGTCGCAGCGCGACGACGACCCCCACGACGGGCACCGGGACCCGCACGACCAGCGCCAGCACGACCTCCACGAGGAGCCCGAGGACGGCCAGGACGGTCAGGACGAGCAGGACCCCTGGGCCTGACACCTGTGCCTGAGATGGAGCTGCTCGAGGCGATCGCCCGGGCCTGCGAGGTGTCGCCCTCGGCGGTGACGGACCTGCGGCCCGCCAGCGGCGGGGACATCAGCCGGGCCCACACCGCGCGGGTCGCCGACCGTCGTGTGTTCGTCAAGACCCTCCAGCCCCCGGTGCCCGGCCTGCTGGCCGCCGAGGCTGCAGGGCTGGACTGGCTGGCCGCGCCCGATGTCGTACGGACCCCCCGCGTCCTTGGCGTGCTGGAGGAGGACCTGCCCCTGCTGGTCCTCGAGCACCTGGGGTCCACCAGGCCTGCCCGGGACCACGACGAGTGGCTGGGGCGGGGTCTGGCCCGGCTGCACCTCGCCGGGTCCGAGTCCTTCGGCAGCCCGTGGCCGTCGTTCATCGGCAGCCTGCGCCGACCACGGGATCTGGCCGAGGCGGGCACGGACCAGACGGGCACGGACACGGGGATGAGCAGCGCGGCGGACTTCCTGGCGCGCTGCCGCTGGTGGCCCGTGGCGCGCACGGCGGCAGAGCGCGGCGCGCTGCCCGACGGCACCCTCGACGCCCTGGCCGCACTGATCGACGTCCTGCCCGACCGGCTGGGCCATGACGAGCCGCCCGCCCGGGTCCACGGCGACCTGTGGGCCGGCAACGCCATCACCGACGAGCACGGCCATCCGGTACTGATCGACCCCTCCGCCCACGGTGGGCTGCGCGAGGCCGACCTGGCGATGATGCGGCTGTTCGGCGGGTTCGCCCCGGCGGTGTTCGCCGCCTACGACGAGGTGCACCCGCTGCCCGATGGCCACACCGACCGCGTGGCGCTGCACCAGCTGCACCCGCTGCTGGTCCACGCCGCACTGTTCGGCGGCGGCTACGGCCGTCGGGCACGCGACGTCATCGACCGCTGCACCTGACAGCCACATACACAGGGCGGACCTGCGAGCCTGTCGGCACCCGCCCCGAGAGGACCCGCTGATGAAGCTCGACGTGCAGACCTACGGCCAGCCGCTGACGGAGGTCGCCGACGCCGTCCGTGACCTGCAGGACGCCGGCTACGCCGCGTGGATGACCTCGGAGACGGAGTTCGACCCGTTCCTGGCCGCCGCGACCGCGGCGCTGGCCACCGACCGCATCGACGTCGGGACCGGCATCGCCGTGGCGTTCTCGCGCAACCCCATGACGGTGGCCTACCAGGCCCAGAACATCCAGCAGGCCCTGGGTGCGGACCGCCGGTTCCTGCTTGGGCTCGGCTCGCAGATCAGGCCCCACATCGTCAAGCGCTTCAGCCAGCCCTGGCCCGAGCGACCCGCCGCCGCGATGCGCGACTTCGTCCACGCCCTGCACGCCATCTGGGACTGCTGGAACGACGGGGCCGAGCTGGCGTTCACGTCCGAGCACTACGCCCACACGCTGATGACGCCGATGTTCGCCCCCTCCCCCACCCCGGTACGTCCACGCGTGCTGCTGGCGGCCGTCGGCCCCGGCATGACGCGGGTCACGGGCGAGGTCGCCGACGGGATCCTGTGCCACGCCTTCACCACCGCCGCCTACCTGCGCCAGACCACGCTGCCGGCGCTGCAGGAGGGGATCGCCCGGACGCCCGGCAGGACGCGCGAGGACGTCGAGGTCTGCCTGCCGTTCATGACGATCACCGGCTACGACGCCGCCGGCATCGCCGAGGCCCGCGGGAAGGTCCTGCAGCAGATCAGCTTCTACGGCTCGACCCCCGCCTACCGGCCGGTGCTGCAGGCCCACGGCTGGGAGGAGCTCGGCGAGCAGCTGACGGCCATGTCCAAGCGGGGCGAGTGGGAGGCGATGGCCGCCAGCATCCCCGAGGAGGTCGTCGACGCCTTCGCCGTCACCGCCGAGCCCGACGAGCTGGGCGAGGCGATCCTGGCCCGGCTGGACGGGCTGGTGGACCGGGTCACCCTGCCCGACACGATGGGCCTGACACCGGCGCACACCCGCCGACTGGCCGAGGTGCTCGCCGGCGCCTGACGGCCGTGGTCAGGTGGCCATGCCCCGTGCCGGGTAGTCCTTGTCGATGATGAAGTCCAACGCCTTTGTCAGCTCCTCCAGGTCCGGACGGCCCCACGGCATCGAGTTGACCGCGGCGTAGTACAGGGTCCCGTCGGGCCGGACCAGGAACAGGCCGGGCTCGGCGAAGGTCGCCGGCTCGCTGTCGGAGATGGCGGAGCTGATGTACAGGCCCCACTGGCGTGCCGACTCCTCGGTCAGGCCGTAGCCGACGCGGAGGTCCTCACCCAGCTTCCAGTCCTGCACCGTCGTCGTCGCGCGGTCCTCGTCGTCCATGCTGACGGCGACGACCTCGACGCCCCGCTCGGCGAGGGCGTCAAGCTGACGGACCAGCGCCTTGTTGTAGGACCGGCACACCGGGCAGTGCAGCCCCCGGTAGAACACGACCATCGTGAACCGCTCGGGGCTGGCGTCGGCAAGCTTGAAGCTGCCGGCGCCGACAAGGTCGACGTTCAGGTCGGGTGCGGGCTGGCCTGGCTGGATCGTGCGGGTCATTCGGGGTCCTCTCGGGTGGATGGCTGCCCTCATGACCCTTTCCGCTCCGGGACGGTTCCAATCCGTACTGGTCAGCTGACCTGCACGGTGATCGTCGGGAGGGCGTCGACGGTGGACGCCAGGTCGAGGACCGTGTGGTCGGTCGCGTCCGACGGGATCTGCCCCGACAACACGGTCAGGCCCGATGGGCCGGGGTCGGTGTCCACGGCGGGCTCGATCGTCACGAACGTGGTCATGCCGACCAGGTCGACGGGGAACGTGGTCCCGGGCGGGGCGTCGACCAGGAAGTCCTCGCCGGGCAACGGCGGGCCGCCCTGGTCGCCGGAGAAGCCGTCGAAGTCGTCGGGGCCCGCGGGGTCGTGGAACCGACCGGTCGTGACGTCCACGCCGTCGATGGTGACCCAGCCCTCATAGACCCACTCGGCCGGCAGCGCGGGCAGGACCAGGCCGGGCGCCCGGGGGATCAGGACGTACCAGATCCCCGAACGCTCGTCGGAGTCGCTGCCGTTCGTCGGGGTGGCGAGGATGTACTGCCCGCTGGCGCCCGAGAGGTCGACCGGCAGCGGGACGGTCAGGGTCCCGATCCCGTCGACCACCGTCCCGGACAGCAGCGGGGACCCCACCTCGTCGGCCCCCGCTCGGATGCTGACCACGCCCACGTCGGCGGGGTCGATGTCCCCCAGATCGAGGATGACGGGCGTGCCGTCAAGCTGCCTGGTGCTGACGACGCTGCGCCCAGCCGCCTCGACCCGGATCGTGTAAACGCCCTCCGGCAGCCCCTCCCCGGTCAGGGTGAGGGTCGTGGTGACGGCCTCCGCCGACGCCGTCGGCACCGGGGGCTCGTCCCTGCTCGGCTGTTCGGTCGCAGGCGCGGCGGTCGCGGACCCGGCGGTCGCAGGCCCGGCGGTCGCAGGCCCGGCAGGTCCCGCGACCTCGCCGGCACCGCATGCGCTCAGCAGCAGCACCAGGGCGAGCGACGGTGGGATCGATCGGGTCATGACCGCATCCTCGCAAACTCCTGCCCGCGATGTGCGTCGGTCCCAGGTCGCGCCGACGCCGCCGGGGACGTGCATCTCCACAGCGTCTTGAACCATGGGCGGCGAGGGGC
>JBFKGB010000351.1:0-3932 GCA_041633535.1 Euzebya sp.
ACGGTGATGACGACGTCGGCCATCTGCCCGTTCGAAATGAAGATCTTCGAGCCGTTGACGACGTAGTCGTCGCCGTCACGCACCGCCTTCGTCTGGATGTTGGACAGGTCGGACCCGGTGCCCGGCTCGGACATGGCGATGGCGGTGATGCACTCGCCGGTCACCATCTTCGGCAGGTACGTCTTCTTCTGGGCGTCGCTGCCGTAGGACAGGAAGTACGGCAGGTTGATGTCGGTGTGGACGCTGAAGCCGGGGCCCGACGCGCCGACGCGGACCTGCTCCTCGTTGACGATGGCGTTGTAGCGGAAGTCGTCGACCCCGGCGCCGCCGTACTCCTCGGGCACGGCCATGCACAGCAGGCCGGTCTCGCCGGCCTTCAGCCACGCCTCGCGGCTGACCTGGCCGTCCTTGGCCCACTGCTCGTTGTGGGGCTTGATCTCGTTGGTGAAGAACCGGCGGGCGGTGTCGCGGAACATGTCGTGCTCGTCGGTGAAGCCGCTGCGCGGCAGCCAGGCGATGCTCATGGTCGTGTCTCCTCGTTGGCAGGCTCGTGACGAGCAGGATCAAGCGCGGGCGGGGTGCCCAGCAGGTCGATGAAGGTCTGTGTCGTGGTGGCCAGCAGCCGCCGCTCCCAGCGGGCGTCGGTCCGCAGGATCGCGGTCAGGGACGCGCCGCGGAACACCTGGAGGACATGGTCCAGGGCGTCGCGGAACGCCGGCTCGTCGGGGTCCTGCGCGCCGAGCACCTCGGCCAGGAACTCCCGGGCCGACCGACCGAGCCGCCGCTCTGACACGACCAGGGCGTCGCGGAGGTCCTCGTCGGTCCGCGCCGCGACCCACAGCTCGATCGCGGCGGCGAACAGCGGACCGGTCATGGCCTGCCACAGCAGCGCGATCCCCGCGGCCGTCCGGTCGGTGCCGGTGCCCAGGGCCGCGGCCTGCTCGCCCAGCCAGACGCCGCGCTGGACCGTCAGGTGCGCGACCGCGTCGATCAGCAGCTCCTGCTTGGAGGGGAAGTGGTGCATCAGCGCCCCGCGTGACACGCCGGCGCGTTGCTGGACCGCCGTGGTCGTCGTGGCCGAGTAGCCCTCCTCGACCAGGCAGTCGACGGTCGCGTCCAGGATCCGTGCCCGCGTCGTCGCGGCGCGCTCCTCCTGGGTGCGGCGTGGTGCGGCGGACGTGGACGGCATCAGCGACACGCTACGTCCGCGCTCAACAAACCGTCAAGTCGGTCTGTAAGTGGTCTCGGGCGTTCAGTCCGGGATGCCCTCGACGATCCAGCTGCTGGCGGACAGCGCCAGCTGGCCCGGGTCACCGTCGGCCCGCACGGTCAGCACGTCACGCTCGTCGTCGGCGGGGGTCTGCAGCGTCGCCATCTGGCTGTCGAGCATCCCTGCGCCCATCCAGTGGGTGGTGCGCTGCTCCAGCCGGTGCTGCAGCACCTGCCGGTCACCGATGAGGTGGATGAAGTGGGTCGCGCCGTGCAGGCGCAGCACGTCCCGGTACGACCGCCGCAGCGCCGAGCAGGCCACGACCACCCCGCCGACGCCCTCGACCATCGCACGGCCCTCCTGGCCGACGAGGTCCAGCCACGGCCAGCGGTCCTCGTCGGTCAGCGGTGTGCCGGCCGCCATCTTCTCGACGTTGTGCGGCGGGTGCAGGTCGTCGGCGTCGACGAACACCACGTCCAGCTCGGCGGCCAGCGCACGACCGAGCGTGCTCTTGCCGCTGCCTGACACTCCCATCACCACAGCGAACATGTACGTCCACCTCCTGCACAGGCCATGCCCGGCTCGGCGGGCGTGACGCCTGCCCCATCGTCCATCGCCCTGCCGGGCACGTCCACCACCGTGTGCGAGGCTTGCGACCTCACCGACCCCCACGGCAGGAGCAGCGCGATGGCAGACCGATCGACCCTCGGCAGGGTGCTGGTGGACCTGGTGGGCAAGGCGGTGCGCCAGGCCGTGCAGTCCCGCACCTCAGGTACGTCCGGCCGGACGGGGCGCCGCTCCCCCGCCAGGGGATCCTCCGGGCGGATCCACATGCCCTCGTTCGGGCGGCCCGTGGCCGGGGCCCGCGGGCGCACGGCGGCCGGGTCGCACGACGCGCGGAGGGGCGAGATGGCGACCGCCGAGGCCCGGCCCCGGATCGCCTACTCGCCCGTCCGCGACGACGATGCCGACCCCGGCGAGATCGTGTGGGCGTGGGTGCCCTACGAGGAGGACCCGACCCAGGGCAAGGACCGTCCGCTGCTGGTGATCGGGCACATCGAGGACGACGTGGCGGCGCTGGCCCTCACCTCGCGCGAGCGCGACGACCGCCACCACCACCCCCTCGGCTCGGGACCGTGGGACCGCGACGGCCGGCCCTCCTGGATCAAGCTGGACCGTCTGCTGCGCCTGGACCCCGACGAGATCCGGCGTGAGGGCGCTGTCCTCGACGAGCGCCGCTTCCGCGAGGTCGTGCAGGCCTGGGAGCGCTACTGACCAGCCGGGTCAGGCGGTCGTGACCACCCGGTCGCGGGCCGCCAGCAGCCCCGAGAGGACGGCGCCGGCTGCGACGACGACGAGGGCCACGAGGGGCACGGTCCAGGACCCGGTGGCGTCCCGCAGCGCTCCCCAGGCGACGGGGCCCAGGGCGCTCAGCAGGTACCCCCACGTCTGGGCCATGCCCGACAGGCCGGCGGCGTCGTCAGGGGTTGCGGTCCGCAGGGCGAAGAAGGACAGGGCCAGCCCGACCGTCCCGCCCAGCCCGAGCCCCAGCACGACCGTGCTGACGGGGACCAGTGCGGTGCCCGGGACCAGCAGCATCCCGGCCCCGACCACGCAGCTGCCGGCGCCGACGGTCGTGGCCAGGCGTTGGTCCCGGCGGCCCCTGACCAGCAGCGGGATGCTGAGGACCCCGACCAGGCCGGCCAGGTTCAGGACCCCGACCATGGTCCCTGCGGCGACCTCGCTGAGCCCGCGCTCGATCACGATGTCGGGCAGCCAGGCGATCGTCACGTAGAACAGCGTCGACTGCAGCCCCATGAAGGCCGTGGTCTGCCAGGCCAGCGGACTGCGGTACAGCTGGCGCGTCGTCAGCGACCGCACGGCCCGACGGTCCGCGGCCACCGGTGCCTGCACCCGCCCCTCCAGCCTGACGACGACCGCCACGACGACGGCGCCGAGCAGCGCGGGCAGGGCCCAGATGCCGGCGGACAGCTCCCAGGAAGTAGCAGTCGCCAGCGGGACGGCGACACCGGCCGACACCGTCGCCGCCAGCACCATGATCGCGCTGTAGCCGCTGGTCAGCGTGCTGACGCGGTCGGGGAAGCGCGCCTTGATCAACGAGGGCAGCAGGACGTTGCCGACCGTGATGGCGATGCCCAGCACGGCGGTGCCGAGCAGCAGCCACGACAGCCCACCCGCCGAGCGCACGGCGATGCCGACGGCCAGCAGCACCAGCGAGGCCGCCAGGCTGCGCCCGATCCCCAGCTTTCGGCCCAGCAGCGCCGCGACCGGCGCGAACAGCCCGAAGGCCAGGACCGGCAGCGTGCCGACCAGACCCAGCTGGGTGTTGGTCGCGCCCAGGTCGGCCCTGATGGAGGGGATCAGCGGCCCCACCACGGTGATGGCGGTGCGCAGGTTGAACGCGACCACGACGACCCCGGCGAGCACCAGCCACTGCCCGGCCCGCGACGGGCGCGCGGGGGCAGCGGGGGAGGAGGTGGTGGTCGGGGTCACGCCCCCACCATCCCCCCTCCGCGCCACCCCCACACTGAACCGCCCCCCTCGTGCGAGTGACCAACCGGACCCACACGGCCCCCACCTGCACCGTCCTCCCCCCGTGCGAGTGACCAACTGGGACCACACGGCCCCCACCTGCACCGTCCTCCCCCCGTGCGAGTGACCAACTGGTACCACACGGCCCCCACCCGCGGTCACTCCCGCC
>JBFKGB010000352.1:0-3930 GCA_041633535.1 Euzebya sp.
CGCACCAGGGATGAGGGGACGGGGGCCCTCCCGTCCTGACGGAGCAGCTCGACCAGGTACAGCGGGTTCCCACCGGCCTGCGCCAGCGCGCCCTGGACCGCCGCGTCCGGCGGGCTGCCCAGCACGTCGGCGGCCAGCGAGCGGACGGCGTGGTCCTGCAGCGGACCCAGGGCCAGCACGGTCGCCCCGTCGTCCTCCAGCGCAGCGAGCAGGCGGTCGAGGTCCGCGCGCCGGGGGACGGGACGGGTCGCCACGGCCAGCAGGAGGGGACTGTCGGCCAGCCAGCGGCCGAGGGCCCGCAGCGCCAGGACCGTATCGGGGTCGGCCCACTGCAGGTCGTCGACGACCAGGACCAGCCCGCCGCGCAGCGCCGCCGTCTCGGCCCCGGCGACCAGCTCGTCGACCATCCGGTAGCGCAGCCCGTCGTGGTCCTCGGGATCGGGTCGGTCGTCAGGCAGGCCGGGGCGTGCCGTCACGAGGTCGTCGAGCGCCTCCAGCAGGGGACCGAACGGGCGGCGGCCGACCTCATCGGCACGACCGCGGCGGACCTGCAGGCCCCGGTGGCGTGCCGTGTCGGACAGCACCCGCAGGAGGGTGGTCTTGCCGATCCCTGGCGGCCCCTGCAGGACGAGCACCCGTGCGACGCCGGACGTCACGTCGTCGACGGCAGCGGCCAGCACCTCCCGCTCGTGCTCACGACCGTGCACTCGTCGGATATCCGCCATCTGGCGGACGACGCCCCCTCGCTTGGACTCGACCATCAGGTGCACCCCAGACCGACTGCAAGAGGAGGGTCCAGCCATGTCACGCATCCTGTCAACCATGTTCACCAGCACCGCCACGCCCGCGCCCGTCCAGCCAGGGCCGGCCCGGGAGCGGACGGTCCACCCACAGGTGGTCGAGATCGCCGGCACCGGGGTGCACCACTTCAGCACCGCGCGCGTCCACTGCCGCACGACCGCCGAGGACGGCGTGGTGGTCCAGCGCAGCACCGACGTCGTCACGCTGGAGGGCGACCTGATCGGCACCGTCCTGTACCACGCCACCGCCCGGCTCGACGAGCAGGCAGGCACCGCCGTGGTCACCGGCGCACAGGTGTTCTCCGGCACCGTGCTGGGTGGGGCGCCCACGGTCCTGTTCGACGACCGGTTCCGGTTCGACGTCGACCTGCGGTCGGGCGCGACCCGGGGGGAGGCCCACTTCGAGCCCAGCACCAAGGTCCGCCATGCGCCGCGCTCATGGTGTGACCTCGTGGTCACCGGGACCGGGCCCACCCCCGAGGGTGATCGCACCTTCCGCTACACCGGCACCTGCCGGCGCTGACGCAGCTCGGAGCCGCGAGGACTAGTCCGTCCGGGCCCGGTCACATCAAGCCATTTCGCTCTCCGGGCCCTCGACCGGGTCACGGCGCGGGTGTAGGACCATGTGTCCGATCCACCAACGCTGCTGGGGCTGATGCCGATGTCGACGCGATCACGTTCTCGTGGAACAGCCTGGTCGGCGGTGGTGCTGGTGCTGGTGCTGCCGTTCGTCGGGTGCGCGCCCGATGAGCCGAAGAACGGACCCGAGCAGGTGATGGGCGACCTCGACGTCGTGCCCTGCGGCTTCGCCGGCGCGTTCAGCGGCGGGCTGCCCGCCCGGGTGCGGACGCTGGCGACGCTGGCGTTCAGCCAGGCCGCCGCTCCCGACGTCCCCGACCTCGGCTACGTCGTCGCCGGGTCGAACGCCCAGGCGTCGCTGCAGGAGTCGGCGCTGACCTACCAGCCGCTGGTGGGCGACGTCGCCGCGCCCGCCGACGAGGTGCTGCTGGGCACCGCTGCGGTGTTCGCCGACAACCTGGCCGCCGGGGCGCTGATGGGCCGCGCCGCTGCGCACGGCCGCCCGCTGCTGCTGAACGACGACCCCGACGGCGTGTCCGCCGCGCTGCTCGACGAGATCGCCCGCGTCACCAACGGCGCCGACGACGTGACGGTCCACCTGCTGGGCGGCGTCAACGCCCAGGGTGAGGGGGTGGCGGCCGCGCTGACCGCCGCGGGCCACGCGGTCAACCGCCTGTCCGGCCCGACGCGGCTGGAGACAGCGGTGGCGATCGCGCAGGAGGCCGACCACGACCGGGTCATGATCGTCCGGGCGTTCCCCGCAGCCGACGCGGGCGACCCCACGCAGGCGTTCGCCGACTCCCTCACCGCCGGCGGGGTCGCTGCGACCCTGGGCTACGACGTGCTGTTCAGCCAGACCGAGGTGCTGTCCACCTCCACCGCGGCCCACCTGGCATCCGCCGGGTACGACAGCGCCGTGATCGTCGGCGGGACCGCCGCCCTGTCCCAGCCGGTGGAGGATGCAGTCCGCGCCCTTGTCCCGGTCACGACCCGCATCGCGGGCGCCAGCCGGTTCGAGACCCACATCGCGCTGAACGAGCTGCGCCCCCAGCCGCTCGGGCCGACGGCGATCCTGGTGGAGGGGACGTTCGAGGACGGCTGGGCCAGCGCCTTCCCCGCCGCCAACCTCAGCGGGCTGACCAACGCCCCGATCCTGCTGACGGCGGGAAGCACCGTCCCCGAGCCCACGCTGGCCTACGTGGCCGAGCACTACGGCGAGGCGGGTGACGGGTTCGCGCAGGGCGGTGTTGCGCTGGACGACCTGTCGGCGCTGGGGCAGCTGTTGCGGCTCGTCCAGCGGGTGCGGCCCGACTTCAACCCCTCCTTCGGTCCCGTTCTGACGGCGCTGGGCGACCGGGCGAACCTGTCGACCGCCTACCAGCGGGTGCTGGCCGCGCCGATCACCGACCCGCAGACGATCGTGTCGGTCGTACGCGACCCTGGCGGCGAGTGCGGCGACATCATCGTGTCCACCGACGGCCAGATGCTCTTCATCGACGCGCCGCGGCCGGGGCAGGCGGACGGCCGCGTGTTCGCCGTCGACGGCTTCGTGGTGCCGTACGACACCTTCGCCCTCACGCTGGCGGAGGAGGACGTGCTGGACGTGACCGACGTCCCTGCATCGGACGACGGCGCGATCCCCGCCGCCCAGCAGCTGACCGTCATCCGTGGGGAGATCACGGCCGAGGTGACCGACGTCGACCTGTCCCCGTCCGCACGGTCGTTCGTCCTGCCCGACCTGGGGACCGCCCTGGCGTCGGTCGGCGCCGCGGGGCTGCGCGTGCCCACCATGGTGCTCAACGAGGTCGACGGGGTCATGAGCAGCGAGCCGACGGCGTTCGAGGCCGACGTGAGCGAGGGCGACCGGGTGACGATCATCGGCAGCGGCGGCCTCATGCTGGGCCCGCTGTTCCGGCTGGCCAACGGCAGCATCACCGGGCCGGTCGGCGACCTGACCACGACCGCGACGACCGCCACCTTCACCGTGGACGGTCGGGGGGATGACCCCTCCTCGTCACAGGACACCCACTTCGTGGCCGGTCCCGGCGACACGCTGGTCGCGGACGGGCAGACCGTCACGCCGGCCGACTTCGTCCAGGTGATCATGGAGGGCGGCATGGTCACCTACTCGCGCCAGGACGGCGTCGAGCGGTACGAGCTGGACGACGCCGTCGTCGACCCCGCCGCCACGCCGACCCCCACACCGACACCGACACCGACACCGACCATGAGCGCCCCGCCGCCGGCGGACCCGGTGACCGGCATCGTGACCGACGCCTACGACGGCAACGGCGGGGCGTCGCCCGACTCCGTCGTGCTGGCCACCGGCGGGCAGCGCGTGACGATCGACGACTACAACGCCGCGACGTCGCTGCCGACCGTCTACCGGGTCCAGGGCGCGATCGTGGACGAGGCGGCGCTGGAGGCGGAGCTGACGCCCGGCGACGTGCTGACCTACACCCCGGAGCACGCCCCCACCGGCCGGCAGGAGGAGGTGTCGGTGCTCCGCCAGTCACCGCAGCTGCGCGGCCTGGTGACCGACCCGATGACC
>JBFKGB010000353.1:0-3922 GCA_041633535.1 Euzebya sp.
CACCAGCCCGATCTTGGCGAACTCGCCGGGCTGCAGCGAGAAGCCGCCCGGGATCCGCACCCAGATCCGTGAGCCGCGGCCGAAGTCGGTGCCCAGGACCGGCAGCAGCGGGGTGACCAGCGCGATCACGGCGGCCAGGCCGATGATGTAGCGGTAGCGGTCCAGGACGGTGTGGTCGCGCAGCAGCAGCACCGTGGCGCAGAACAGCGCCACGCCGATGATGGTCCAGATCGTCTGCAGGGGTGCCAGCGCCAGCGCCCCCTCCCGCGAGCTCAGCGCGAAGTCGATGCGCCGGACCATCGCCAGCCCGACACCGTTCAGCAGGAAGCTGATCGGCAGGAGGAGGGGATCGGCACCGGGTGCCAGACGACGGACCACGATGTGGGCGGCGGCGGCCAGCGCGGCCAGGACGCCGCCGTAGGGCAGCAGGCCCGAGGGGATGACCGGCTGTTGTGCCAGCCCCACCAGCGTGTAGGCGGCCAGCGTGATGATGATCGCGAGGATCAGCAGCGCCAGCTCGGTGTTGGCGCGTCGTCGTGCCTCTGCCGAGGCGGTCATGGGGTCCGGGTCGGCCCCGGGCTGGGGTCGGGTCGCGGTGTCGCGGTCGTGGTGGGGGTGGCGGTCGGCTCGGGCGCCGGGTCCTTCTCGACCTCCTGGGTGGCGGGCAGCAGGACCATGCGCACGTGGGTCTCGGCCTCGGCCTGCGTCGAGAAGCTGATGCCGTCCTCGAGCCCCTGGTGGAGCCGCTCGGGGAGGGCGTCCAGGGTGAAGGACTGCTGCTGCACCAGGCTGGACAGCGACAGCCCCAGGATCTCGCCCTCGATGCCGCGGTACACCCCGACCTGGCCGTCGTCGTCGACGCCGACGTAGAACTGCCGGCTGAGCACCAGCGCCCCGCCGCCGCCCAGGACCCCCAGGACCAGCGCGACGCCCACGACGATCGCGCCGATGCGGCGCCCGCGCGAGGGGGCCGGCTCCGGGGTGTCGATCGAGGGGTCGCCGTTGGCCAGCTCCGACAGGCGACGCGCATCCAGCTCGGGGTCGGCTGCAGGCGCGCCCAGGTCGGCGGTGGCGTCCTCGTCGTTGGTCATGCGGGCCAGCGGCGTGACGGGTGGGGCGACGACGCCGTCCCCCTCGACACGCAGCAGCACGGTCGTGATGTTGTCGGGGCCGCCGCCGGCGTTGGCGGCGTCGATCAGCCGCTGGCAGGCGATGTTGCCGTCCGCCTCGCCCTTCAGGATGTCGGCGATCAGCGACTCGCTGACCGGCCCGGTCAGGCCGTCGGAGCACAGCAGCACCTGGTCGCCCGGGGCCAGCTCCAGCGGCTCCAGGACGTCGACCTCGACGTCGTGCTCGACGCCGATGGCCCGCGTGATGACGCTGCGCTGGGGGTGGGTGGCGGCCTGCTCCTCGGTCAGCCGTCCCTCCTTGACCAGCTGGTTCACCAGCGTGTGGTCCTCCGTCAGCATCTGCAGCATGCCGCCGCGCAGCAGGTAGGCCCGGCTGTCGCCGACGTGGGCGATGTGCAGGCGGCGCCCGCGGATCATGACGGTGGTGAGGGTGGTGCCCATGCCCCGCAGGTCCGGGTCGGCGGTCGCCTTGCCGATCACGTCGCGGTTGGCCTCGCGCACGGCCTCGGCCAGCGCCTCGGACGCGGCCTCGGGGTCGCGGTAGGTCGTTCCGTCGATGACGCGCAGCGGGCCCAGGGCGGCCTCGGAGGCGACCTCGCCGGCCGCGTGCCCGCCCATGCCGTCGGCCACGGCGAACACGGTCCGCCCGACCATCAGGTTGTCCTCGTTGATCTCGCGGAACAGGCCCTTGTTGGTGTCGCCATAGGCGTGGATGACGAGGCTCATGTGTGCCCACCGGTCCTTCGGTCGCAGGTCATCGACGGACCTCCACGCTGGTCCGTCCGAAGGAGATCTGGTCGCCGGCACGCAGCGGCGTGGGCGTCGTCACCCGCACCTGGTTCAGGTACGTGCCGTTGGTCGACCCCTCGTCGACCAGTGTCCAGCCGTCGCCGTCGGGCTCGATGCGGGCGTGGAAGTCGCTGGCGTACGGGTCGGTCAGCACGACCGTCGCGGTGTCGTGGCGTCCGAAGCTGATCTACCGGCCCTCGTCCAGCGGCAGCACCCGGGGTGCGCCCTGGTCGGAGTGGATCACCAGCTCGCGCGGGCGGACCCGCTTCGTCTTCACCGGGCGCGGTCGAGCAGGTGCGGCGGCGGCGACGGCCTGGCCGGGGTTGGCGACGTCCTTGATGACCCATCGGACGGCCCGGGCCACGAAGGCGTACAGCAGGACCAGGAACAGCACCTGCAGGACGGTGAAGACGATGGGTGGCACGGGGGCTAGCCGGTCAGCAGGAACGTGAAGGTGATGTCGCCCACCTCGATGCGGTCACCGGGCTTGATCTCGGCGACCTGGACGGGCTGGGCGTTGACGCGCACGCCGTTGGTGGACCCCATGTCGGTGATCGTCCAGCGCCCGCCCTCCTGCTGCACCTTGGCGTGGCGACGGGACACGGCGGCACCCGTGAGGGTGATGTCGCACTCGGGCAGGCGGCCGAGGATCAGCTGCGGACGGTCCATCGGGAAGACCTTGCCGGCGTCGGCGCCCTCGACGGCGCGCAGGACCGGCGGGCGGGCAGCGGCCGGCTCGACCGGGGGGGCCGGGGTCTGCTGGGCCGCGGTGGGTCGGGGGGCGGCGGGGCGTGCGGCCGGGGGCGTGGCGGGCCGTGCGGCCTGACCGGGCGCCTCGCTCTTGCCACGCAGCTCGAAGGTGCCCACCCGGACGTCGTCGGACCGCTCGAACTCGATGCGGATCGGACCCTGGGTCTCCCAGCCCTTCTCGTCGGCCGTCCGCCGGGCGACGTCGGCCAGCTCGCGCTGCAGCGACCGGGTGAAGCCGCTGAAGCGCTCGAGGTCCGCCGGGGACAGGGTGAAGCGGTAGACGTTGGGCACGTAGACCGACTGCACCCCGACGTGCTGGTAGTCCGCCTCGTAGCGCTGGATCGCCTTGGCCAGCTCGACCGGCTGCAGGCCGGAGCGGAAGGCACGGGCGAAGAACCCCTCGACCGCGCCTTCGAGACGCTTCTCGAAGTCCCTCAGAATGCTCATGTGTGTGCTGCTGCCGGGCGTCGGTACCCAGTCCTCGCAGGCAGTCTACGGTCCGCCGGGGTCGTTCGGGCCATGTCCGACGGGAGGGGGGCGGCCTGCAAGCGGCGCGCCGGCGCGGCTGGCGCCGCCGGCCAGCGTCAGGTGCGGCTGCCGTGCAGCGTCAGGTGCGGCTGCCGTGCAGCGTCAGGTGCGGCTGCCGTGCAGCGTCAGCTGTGTCCGCCGAGCAGCCGCACCGACGTGACGGCGCCGCTGTCCAGCCCGAACAGCACGGCCAGGTCCTGGTCGCCGATCGTGGCGATGATCTGGGTGTCGCTGACCAGCGTGTCGGTCACGACCAGGTCACCGTCGCCGAGCTGCTGGCGCACCACCTGCAGGACGTCGGCGGACCCGCGGGCCTGGGTCGGGGCACCCAGGACCGTGGCGTCGGGGCTGAGTGCGTCGGCGACCAGGTCCCAGCGTCCGCGCGACAGGGCCGAGCCCAGGCGGGTCGCCAGGCGTCGCACGCGCTCGTCGCCACCATCGGACCTGCGGACGTGCATGGCCATGACCTGCTCGACCTGCCAGTCCAGCTCGACCGCGCGCTCCTCGGGCCTCCGGTTGGACAGGATCGTCAGGAACGCCTGCAGGTAGGGGTTGTCCTCAGCCGTCATCATGCGCTTCCACGCCAGCACCAGATCCTCGCCGATCCAGTACAGCAGCAGCAGCTGCGGCAGGCCGGGGCTTGCGGGCTGCACCCACGTCCACTCCTCGTGCACCCCCGAGTCCAGCAGCAGGCGCCGGTGCGCCTCGTCCAGGTCGCCGCCCTC
>JBFKGB010000354.1:0-3909 GCA_041633535.1 Euzebya sp.
CCGCCCCGCTCCTCCGCCCTCTGCCCCCCTCAGCCCCGCCCTTTCGACCCAGTGAAACCCGCCGCGCCCCGACCCCCGCGTGCCGAGAGGGCGCGTAGGTGGGCGTGCCGGGGCCCCTCTGGGTCCACCCGGGAACGGTTCCCAAGTCGCACCGGGTCGAGAGGGCGCGCGGGCGAGGGGCCGCAGCCCGTCCCACAGGGTGAGCGGGCGTAGACTGCCCGCAGATCCCCATGGCCCAGCGATTCGACCCCGTCCCCGACCTGCTGTACCGCCTGTACGACCGGCGGCTGGAACGCGTCGTGCGTGAGGGGCCCCTCCCGCGGCACGTCGGCGTCATCCTGGACGGCAACCGGCGGTTCGCCCGCGAGCGGGGGCTGACCAGCGCCGCCGACGGCCACCGGATGGGCGCGGAGAAGATCCCCGCGCTGCTGGACTGGTGCGCCCAGCTGGGCATCCCCTACGTGACCCTGTGGATGCTGTCCACGGAGAACCTGGGGCGCGACGCCGAGGAGCTGGACGCCCTCGTCGACATCATCGGGGACAGCGTCAGGGGCCTGGCCGAGCAGAAGGAGCGCTGGCCCGGACTGCACATCACCGGGATGGGCGCCATCGACGCGCTGCCCGACCAGCTGCGCACGGTGCTGAAGGACGCGGAGGAGGAGACGGCGGGCGGCGACGCGCTGCACGTGCAGATCGCCGTCGGCTACGGCGGACGGCAGGAGATCATCAACGCGCTGCGCGTCCACCTGGAGGAGCGGGCGGCCCGCGGCGAGACGATCACCGACGTGATCGCCGACCTCGACGTCGAACACATCAGCGCCAACCTCTACACCGCCGGCACGCCCGACCCGGACCTGATCATCCGCACGTCGGGTGAGATCCGGCTGTCGGGGTTCCTGATGTGGCAGTCCGCCCACTCCGAGTTCTACTTCTGCGACCCCTACTGGCCGGAGTTCCGCCACATCGACTTCCTGCGTGCACTGCGGGAGTTCCAGCAGCGCACCCGTCGGTTCGGCCGGTAGGCGGCGCGCAGGCTGGCACACTGCGCGGCATGGCAGCTGAAAAGACCGACATCGAAGGCCTCCTCGTCGTCCGCTGGGACACCCATGCCGACGAGCGTGGCTTCTTCCGCCAGACCTACCAGGTCAGCGAGCTCACCGAGGCGCTGGGCCGCGAGGTCGTCCTGCGGCAGGGGAACCACTCCCACTCCGTCCCCGGCGTCCTGCGCGGCTTCCACGCCGAGCCGTGGGACAAGATGGTCTACGTCGTGAAGGGCCACGTCATGGCGGCCATCGCCGACATCAGGCCCGACTCGCCGACCTTCGGTGAGGTCCGCACGTTCATGCTGGGCGAGCCGCCCCACGGCGAGCGGATCAGGCTGTTCATCGCCGAGGGCCTGGCCAACTCCTTCGTGACCCTGGGGACCGAGGACGTCGACTACCTCTACGACGTGTCGGGCTACTGGCAGCCCGGCGTCGTCCAGCCGGCGGTGGCCTGGGACGACCCAGACCTGGGCGTCGACTGGCCGGTGACGGCCCCGATCCTGTCGGAGAAGGACCAGCAGAACCCGCGGCTGCGCGAGATGTTCCCCGACCACCCCCGCTTCGCCTGAGTCGTCGTCGAGGTTGCGCGGTTCCTCCGGGGACCGGGCGTAGGGTCCGGAGGCAACGGTGAAGACCACGATCGAGCTCGTCCGACACGCCAAGGCCCACAGCCGGGACCGCTGGTGGGGTCGGCCCGACCGGGAACGGCCCCTGACCGACCAGGGCATGGACCAGGCCCGCGAGCTGGCGCGGATCCTGCCCGACGCGGGGCCCCCGATCGCCAAGCTGTTCTCGAGCCCGTGGGTGCGGTGCACCCAGACCCTGGACCCGCTGGCCGACGCCATGGGCGTCCACGTGGTCGACAGCGAGCAGCTGGGCGAGGTCGCCAACCTGCCGGTGCATGACGGTGGTGACGCATGGGTCACCTCGGCCTGGCTCGGCGGTCGCGCGGTGTCCTTCGTGGACCGGGTGGTCGCGGAGTACCGCGGCAAGCGGGTCGTCGCCTGCTCCCACGGTGACGTGATCCCCGCCGTGATGGCGCTGGTCGTGGGTCGCGACGGCTTGGACCTGGCCGACGTGCGCTGCCGCAAGGGCGCCCGCTTCACCCTCGTCTTCGACGGTCCACGCTGCGTGGACGCCACCCTCCACCCGCCCCCCGACTGAGTCCGCCGCACGCCGACCCGGTCCAGTGCACGTGCTTCCCCACCTGATCAGCTCCACCGTCAGAAAGGGTCAACCATGTCCGTCCCCCGGGTCACCTACGTGCTGGACACCTGCGTCCTCCTCGCCGATCCACAGGCCATCCACCGGTTCGACGAGCACGAGGTGGTCCTGCCGCTGGTCGTGGTCGAGGAGCTGGACCGGCAGAAGACACGCATGGACGAGGTGGGGCGCAACGCCCGCTCGGCGATCCGGCTGATCGAGGAGCTGCGGACCGCCAGCCCCGACGGCCTGGTCCAGGGGGTCGCGCTGCCCGGGGGCGGCAGCTTCCGGATCGAGGCCAACCACGTCGACCAGCAGCTGCCCAGCTACCTGGACCCGATGAAGCCTGACAACCGGATCCTGGCCGTCGCGGTGGCCATCGGCGGGACGCTGGTCACCAAGGACGCGGCGCTGCGGATCAAGGCCGCCCAGCTGGCCGCGGCGTCGGAGGACTACCGGGCCGACCAGGTCCACGTCGACCACCACTACACCGGCATCGGCGAGGTCGACGTCGAGCACCACTGGCTGGACGGCTTCCACACCGACGGCAAGGGTGTCCTGGACGTGCACGGCTCGGCCGAGGACGACCTGTGGGTCAACCAGTGCCTGGTCCTGCGCTCGGGCCAGTCGGGATCGGGGCTGGGGCGTGTCACCGACATCGTCGACGGGGTGGCCACCGTCCAACGGGTCGCCGGTTCCCCGCGCGCGTTCGGGATCCAGCCTCGTGACGTCCGCCAGACCTTCGCCCTGGACCTGCTGACCGACCCGACGGTGCCGTGCGTGTCGCTGATGGGCATGGCCGGGACCGGCAAGACGTTCCTGGCGCTCGCGGCCGGGCTCGAGCAGGTCGTCGAGCACCCGTCCTACCGGCGGCTCAGCGTCTATCGTCCGCTGGTCGCCGTGGGACGGCAGGAGGTCGGCTACCTGCCGGGGGACCTCGACGAGAAGCTGTCACCGTGGATGGCGGCGGTCCACGACAACCTGTACTCGCTGTTCCGTCGTGACGCCGACAGCCCGTTCAGCACCGGGTCGCGGCACGACGGCGGCCACGTCCAGCGGATGGTCGACGGACTGCTTGACCGGGGGCAGCTGGAGATGGCCGCCATCACCTACCTGCGCGGCCGGTCGATCACCGACGAGTTCGTCATCGTCGACGAGGCGCAGAACCTCGAGCTGCCGACGCTCAAGGTCATCCTGACCCGCATGGCGCTGGGGTCCAAGGTCGTGTTCTGCGGCGACCTGTCGCAGGTGGACAACCCCTACATCTCCCCCTTCGGCGGGATGGCCGCGTTGATCGAGAAGCTCAAGGGGACCGGGCTGTTCGGCCACGTCACGATGGCCAAGGGCGTCCGGTCACCGCTGGCCGAACTGGCCGCGACGTCGTTCTGATCGGAGGGGGCGCTGATGACCATCTGGAACCCCTCGGGTGGGCCGTGGTGCAGCCGGCCCACCCGGACCGCCGCCATCGCGGTCCTGGTCGACGTCCCGCCACTGCACCGCCCCTCCGCGCCGGTGCGGTGCGCACGGCGCCGCTGGTCCACGGCTGGGCGCCCCCGCTGTCGGCGGACTAGTCACGGATGACCACCCTCAACCATCACAAGAGGTGATGGTCGCGTAGGCCAACCGCCGCGATAGTCGTAGGAGACCTGGCCGACCCTCCTGC
>JBFKGB010000355.1:0-3891 GCA_041633535.1 Euzebya sp.
CAGCTTGGCGATCGCCTCGGCCACGCCCTGGTGGGCACCGTCGACCAGGGCGGCGATCTCGGCGTCGGCGGCGTCGGCGGTCTGGAACAGCAGGCGGAAGCGCTCGTCCTCGACGAAGTCGAAGAACGCGCGGATGGCGCCGTGGACCCGCTCGCGGTTGTCGGTCGTCCCCTCCAGCGCCTCGGTCATCCGGCGCTGCAGCTCGACGACCGCGTCGTCGACCAGCGCCAGGTACAGGGCCCGCTTGGACGGGAAGTGCTGGTACAGCACCGGCTTCGACACACCCGCCGCCTCGGCGATCGCGTCCATGGACAGCGCGTGGAACCCCATCTCGGCGAAGCGTGCACCCGCGACAGCGAGCAGCTGCTCCCGTCGCTGCTGTGCCGTCAGTCGTCCGCGCCGCTCCATGGGGTGATGTTACCGGCTGGTAACCGACGCGGGGATCACCCGGGGTCGGGCAGGGACCCCATCATCATCATGACCAGCCCGTTCAGGAGGTCGCCCAGGTAGCCCAGGACCATCGCGATGTCGTCCTCGGAGTCCTCGAGCCCCTCCCAGTCCTGCTCGGTCTCGATGCCGACGGCGCGGCTGAGGACGAGGCGCCCGTCCTGCAGCACCGTCATCCAGGCGGTCACCTGGGACTCGTCCAGGTCGGCCCGCCAGCGCTTCTCGCGGACGTCGCCGGACATCAGCGACTCCTCGAAGGTGTCCAGCATCGTCCGCTTGCCCTCCACCAGCGGGGCCATCATCGAGTCGGCGTACTCCATCTCCTCCAGCGGGTCCTCGTAGGCCCGGGGGAACAGCCGGCCGGTGACCGCGTTGGGTGGGGTGTCGGCGTCGATGTCGGTGATGACGTTGCGCAGCGTCTGGGCCATGTCCAGCAGCAGCGCCCGCTCGACGGCGGGCAGCGTGACGCGCACCCCACCCTCGGAGCGCTTGACCAGACGGCGGAACAGCACCGCCGCTCAGTCCTGCGCCAGCGTGGCCTGCAGGCCGTGGGCGTGCAGCCGGTGCACGTCCATCTCGGCCTTCTCGCGCGGACCGCTGGAGACCACGGACCGCCCCTCCTCGTGCACCTGCATCATCAGCTGGGTCGCGGTCGCCTCGTCGTAGCCGAACAGCTTGCGCAGGACGAACACGACGTAGGACATCAGGGTCACGGGGTCGTTCCACACGATGACGTTCCACAGACGGTCCCGGTCGTTGCGGGTGTCGGTGGAGGAGACGTCCTCGCGCTCTGGCGCGACCATCGGAGAGCTCATGGGTAGGTCGGTCAGACTACCGCCTGCTCAGCCGACGTCGGCGTGCCGGACGGACGACGGGTCGACCTCGTCACGTACGGTGCGGAAGGAGGGGGCCCGCAGCCGGCCCTCCCCGGTCAGCTCGCCGTACTCCACCTCGACCACCAGCCGGGGCGCCACCCAGTGGACCGCCTCGGCCGGGGTGGCGGCGACCCCGTCGAACGGGTCGGGCGCGTCGGGCCCCAGCCGGTCCCGCAGCGCGGTCCTGGTCGCCGCGTCGAAGCCCGTCCCGACCCGGCCCAGGTAGCGCAGTTCCCCGTCGTCGTCGTGCGCGCCGACCAGCAGGCTGCCCAGGCCGGCATCGCCGGTCGAGCTCTCGAGCCACCCGCCCACCACCACCTCAGCGGTCCGCCGCACCTTGATCTTCAGCCAGTCCGGTGACCGACGACCCGGCAGGTAGGTGCTGCTGGCCCGCTTGGCCATGATCCCCTCGAGCCCCTGGGTGCGTGCGGCCTGGAACAGCGCGGTGCCGGCGCCGGCGACTGGTTCGCTGCGCAGGACCCGGTCGCCGGGCACCAGCAGGTCGTCCAGCAGCGACAGCCGGTCGGTCAGGGGCAGCCCGGTGACCTGCTGGCCGTCGACGGCCAGGACGTCGAAGACCATGTAGGTGACGGGCGAGGTCCGCCGCGCCCGGGCGACGCGCTCGGCGCCGCGCAGGTGCATGCGCTGCTGCAGCAGCGAGAAGGAGGGACGCCCGTCGGGACCCAGCGCGACGATCTCGCCGTCCAGGACGGCGTTGAACGCCAGCACCCGCTCCCACAGCGATGCGATCTCGGGGTAGGCCTCGCTGATGTCGTTGCCGTTGCGCGAGTGCAGGACGGTGCGCCCGTCGTTGTCCCCGCGCACCCCTGCCCCCGGCCGGGTGGTGGTGGCCAGCGCGCGGACGCCGTCCCACTTCACCTCGAACAGCCACCCGTCGTCGTCGAACGGCGAGCCCCCGCCCGTCGCCAGGCACGGCTGCAGCCGCGGCGGGTCCGCCACCAGGTCGACGGGGTCGCGTGAGGACCGCACGACCATCCACTCCTTCGGCCGGTCCGCCGACGGTCGGAACAGGTGCCATTCGCCACGGTGGCGGTGCCCCTCGATGCGCACGGTGACCTTGGAGTCGGTCCACTCCAGCGTCTCGTAGCGCCCGGTGTCCCAGATCCGCATCTGGCCCCCGCCGTACTCGCCGGCGGGGATGTCGCCGGCGAAGGTCAGGTAGGCCATCGGGTGGTCCTCGGTCTGCATCGCCAGGTGCGTCAGACCGGGCACCCGCGGTAGACCCTTGGGCAGCGCCCAGCTGCGCAGCGTCCCCCCACGCTCGAGCCGCAGGTCGTGGTGCAGCCGGGTCGCCAGGTGGTGCTGGATGACGAAGCGCCGGTCGTCGGGGGCCGGGGCAGTCGTGGCCGGTGGGTCCTCGTCGGGCTCGGGGGTCGCGGAGAAGTCGCGCATCGAGGTGTAGGTCGCCAGCTCGCCGGGCTCCTCGACCCGCAACGAGTGGGAGGGGCCCCGACGCTGCGCCTGGGTGTCAAGGCCCACCGCGGTCATGGCCTCGGTCAGGGTCTGGCCGCCAGCCAGCACGGCGGTGAACAGGTCGCCGACCTCTGCCAGCCGCGGCCAGATCGAGGCCATGGTGAAGTCGCCCGGCTCGACGTCGGTGTGCAGCTCCTCCCACCGCAGCGGCGTGGACACCGTCGCCCCCCGGTGGGGCCGCACCGAGTAGGCGCTGGCGATGTTGCGCCCCTCGGTGTTCATGCCGGCGTCCAGGAAGACCTGCCCCGACCGGTTGGCGACCTGCCAGTCCATGGTCGTGCGGACCGGGTCGGCCCGGTTGATCAGGCGACAGATCCGGGTGATCAGCTCGCGGACCTCGGCGTAGGTGTGGACCCGGTCGATCGGCACGTACACGTGCATGCCGGTCGCGCCGCTGGTGCGGGGGTAGCCGACCAGGCCCAGCTGGTCCAGGGCCGTCTTCACCACCAGCGCGACGTCCTTGACCGTGCGGTAGTCCACGTCGAAGGGGTCCAGGTCGAAGAAGGCGTAGTCGGGGAACCCCAGCGCGTCGATGCGGCTGTGCCAGGGGTGCATCTCGATGCAGCCCAGGTTGGCGACGTAGACCAGGCTGGCGCTGTCCTGGGCCATCAGGTACTCGATGGTCTTGCCGCTGTCGTCGCTGACCACGGGGGCGCGCGGGACCCAGTCCGGCACGTGCCCTGGGGCGTTCTTGGCGTAGAAGAAGTCGCCGTCGGCCCCGTCGGGCATGCGCTTGAGGGTCAGCGGCCGGTCCTGCAGGAACGGCAGGATCCATCGGGCGGCGTTGGCGTAGTAGGCCAGCAGGTCGCCCTTGGTGTACCCCTCCGGACCCCAGTACGGCTTGGCCAGGTTGGTGACCGTCTGCTCGATGCCGTCCAGCTGCAGCCGCCACGACGTCGCCCCCGTCTGCTCGACCGGCAGCGGCTCGGGGAAGTCGATGGTGGTGATGGGCACCGCCACATCATGGCACCGGCCCGTGACATCGCGGCCGGGCAGGGCGGCCGGACAGCACGGCCGGACAGCGCGGCCGGACAGCACGGCCTGACAGCACGGCCTGACAGCACGACGCCCCGGC
>JBFKGB010000356.1:0-3890 GCA_041633535.1 Euzebya sp.
CGACGACATGAAGCCGCAGTTCCGCGAGGACATGACCGGCTGGCTGGACGACGGGCGGATCGTCTACGACGAGACCCTCGTGAAGGGGATCGAGCAGGCACCGCAGGCCTTCATCGGCCTGTTCACCGGCCACAACACCGGGAAGATGATCGTCGACCTGCGCTGAGGTGGCTCAGCCGGTGCCCGGCTGCGGCCGGCCGTGGTCCGGCATGGCGGTGGGGCGCTCCGTGGGCCAGGTGGCGGGTCGCTCCAGCTCGCCCACGGCCTGCTGGCGGCTGTGCAGCCGGTCCAGGTGGGACTGCAGCCGCGCATCCAGGTCGCTGTCGCCCGGCGCGACCGCAGCGGTGTCGATGGCGGCATCCAGCAGCCCGACGACCCGGGCGTGCAGCTGCTCGATCTCGTGCATGACGACCGGTGAGGCGGTGCCGCCCAGCTGCAGTGACCGGTGGTCGGCCAGCGTCAGGTCCCACAGCCGCTGGATCCGCTGCCCGATCGCGGCGTGGTCACCGTCGGGGATGGCCCCGCGGTCACGCAGCTGGTCGGCCGCCTCGGCGATCCGCTCGAGACGGCCCAGCGGGCTGTGCACCGGGTAGGCGGGGACCTGCCACAGCGCCGGCGGCTGCGCGTCGTCGCGGCCCCGGGGCCAGACCCTGCGGTGGACCAGGACCGGCGCCGCACCCAGGGCGACGACCATCGTCAGGCCCAGCAGCTTCGTCACCAGGTCGGCGTCGCCATCGGTGATCCCCAGGGCGAACACCAGCGCGAAGAACGCCGCCCAGACGACGGCCACGACCCAGGTCGCCGACCGGACGAACCTGCCGGCCGATCCCTCCTGTCCCACCGGACCACCGTCACCAGCCACGAGCGAACCCTACTGCACGGCCTGACCGCCTTGGGCGCCGCGTCCACGGCTCGGGGGATGAGCCACATCCACCATGGTGGATGTGGCTCACAGGCGACGGGTGGGGCGTCCCTGGTGCCACACGACCAGGTCGGTGCCCATCCAGGCGCGGATCAGCTGGTGGGCGACGGACAGGGGAGGGGGGATCGCGACGTCGCCGGCGTCCATGGCCGCCTGCAGGTCCTGCCGGCTGAACCAGTGGGCCTCGGCGATCTCGTCGTCCAGCAGCCGCACCGTCGTGGTGGTGGCGTGGGCGCTGAAGGCGAGCATCAACGAGGAGGGGAAGGGCCACGGCTGGGACTTCACGTAGGCGACGTCGCCGACGTGGACGCCGACCTCCTCCATCACCTCGCGGCGCACCGTGTCCTCCAGCGCCTCGCCAGGGTCCACGAACCCGGCCAGGACGCTGAACCGGCCGTGGTCCCAGGACGGCTGGCGGGCCAGCAGCACGCGGTCGTCGGCGTCGGTGACCCGCATGATGACGGCGGGCTCGATCCGGGGGAACTCCTGGTGGCGGGCCTCGCAGCGCAGCACCCGGCCGCCGGGGTCGGGCTGCAGCGGCGCCCCGCAGCGCGAGCAGAACCGCACCCGCGTCCGCCACTGCCCGAAGGCGACCGCGCCGAGCAGGCGCGGGGCGTCCTCGCGGTACAGCAGGGCCGAGCGGGCGTCGGTGAAACCCTCGTCGGTCACCTCGCCGTCGTGGACGGTCACGGCGACCAGCCCGGGTGCCAGGACGACGGGCTCCTCGGAGGGGGCAGGGCCGCTCCAGCCCGTGCGGACGTGCACGTGGCCGTCGCTCAGGCGGGTCACCACCACCGTCGAGCCGGGGTCGGCCAGCGCCTCGGTCGGGGCCTCGGTCGGGGCCTCGGTCGGGGCCTCCGCCGGGGTGGACGCGGGCTGCGGCTCGGCATGGGGGGCGGTCACACCCGCGACGCTAACCGCACCGTCGGGCCGCCACCGGTCGTCTGTACCAGGCAGGGGTCGTGCCACGACCTCTAGGATCCCAGGCCCCACCGCCGACGGCGGGCAGTCGACCGAGAAGAGCGAACCACGTGCGTCACCCCACCCTGCTGATCACCGTGCTGCTGGCGATCGGACTGGCCGCGCCACCGGCCCTGGCCGACAGCATCTCCGACACGATCGACGTCCGGCTGGCCCAGGGCGACAACAGCCCTGCGGCGACCGCGCTGCGGTTCAGCCAGGCGACGTTCCCCCAGGACGGCTCGGTCGAGGAGGTCGTGCTGGCCACTGACGCCGCGTTCGCCGACGCCCTCGCCTCGGGCACCCTGCAGGGGACCGAGCGTCCGCTGCTGCTGACCGGACCGACCCGGGTGCGCTCCGACGTCGCCAGCGAGATCGACCGGCTCGGCGCCGAGCGGGTCACGATCCTGGGTGGCGAGAACGCGCTGTCCGCCGACGTCGAGGAGGACCTGACCGACGCCGGCCTGGACGTCGTCCGCCTGTCGGGCCTGAGCCGCCTTGAGACGGCGGCCGCCATCGCCTCGACCCAGGCCGACGCCACGACCGCCCTGCTGGCCCGCGCCTTCGGCAACGGCGGGGACGAGACCGGGGCCTTCGCCGACGCGCTGGCCGCCGGTGCCTGGGCCGCCGAGGAGGGCTGGCCGACCCTGCTGACCGAGACCGCGCTGCTGAGCACCGCGACGGCCGACGCGCTGGTCGACAGCGCCGTCGAGCGGGTCATCATCCTGGGTGGCGAGGTCGCCGTGTCGGCACAGGTCCAGACCGACCTGGAGGAGCTGGGGCTGGAGGTCGACCGCGTGTCGGGCCCGACCCGCTTCGACACCGCCGTCGCCGTCGCCGACGAGCGCGGCTTCACCTCCGCAGCGGCCGCCGAGCGGATCATCCTGGCCGAGGGGCAGGCGGCCGACGCCTGGGCCGCCGGCTTCGCCGCCGCCGCCCACGGTGCGCTGGCCCCGGCACCGATCGTGCTGGCCAACGGCGACAGCCTGCCCGAGGCCACGATCGAGTTCCTGATCGGCACCGCCTTCGCGGTGGACGCCGCCGACGTGACCGACCCGGTCCTGGTGTGCGCCGCCGCCGAGGCCGCCTGCGAGCAGGCACGCATCCTGCTGGGGCTGCCCCAGAAGGCCGAGCTGACCCTGGCCGGTGCGGACCAGCCGGTCCCCTCGCGAACCACGCTGCAGGGCACCATCGACCTGTTCGACTACCCCGCCAGCGTCGCGGTCTTCGGTCCGTGCGTCACCGAGGGCCTGATCGTCCCCGATGAGGACGGTGCCTTCCCGCTGGTCGTCCGGGCCGAGCCCGGCGAGTGCGACCTGACCGTCGAGGTCAGCTTCGACAACGGCTCGGTCCAGCTGATCGAGCGGACCATCACCGTCGCCCCGGCCGAGCCCCAGGAGGGCACGGTCACCGACACCGAGACCGGCGGTGACGCCTACACCTTCGTGCCCGACGGCGGCGACGCGGCCATCGACGTCGCCTACAGCAGCGATGACAGCTTCGTCGTCGACGGCCAGCCCGCCACCATCGGGGCCTTCGAGGCCTCGATCACCGTCGCCGACCGCATCGTCTACAGCGCCGACACCGAGGACGGCACCGTCCACGACCTGACCAACGTCGCTCCCGACAGCATCACCAGCGGCACCGTCGGCAACGTCGACCTGGGCGTCGCCCGCTACGCCATCATCGAGCCGGTCACCGGCGTCGTACTGCGTGACGGCCTGACGATCACCGACGACACCGGCTTCACCGTCGGGGGCAGCACCGTGCAGCGCGCCGGCTTCGAGGCCGCGATCAACGAGGGCGACCGCATCGTCATCAGCGGCCAGACGCTGCGCCTGACCGACGTCACCGTCGTCGGGCAGGTCAACGACATCAGCGTCGACCTCGTCAGCGGCATCGCACGGCTGAAGGCCGGTGCGCTGGGTGATGACCCGCTGAACGCCGAGGACGAGCGCTTCCGCGCCCGGGCCGAGGCTGCCAGCCAGACCTTCCGGGTCGACAACGC
>JBFKGB010000357.1:0-3862 GCA_041633535.1 Euzebya sp.
AGTAGTGACCACCCACCGCTGTTCTCGGTGAGAGGTGTGACCCCGGAAGGCTGTGCCGGGTGGGGGCCAGTCCGTCGGCCATGTAGTGGTGCGACCACCGCGGCCATGGACAGCCATCCGCCGTCGCCAATGGACCGGCCATCCGCCGGAGGCCGGCCGAGGGACGACCGTTACCCTCTGGAGGATGGCGCCCCCGCACCCCTCACACGACGACGACGTCCGTCCGGACCTCCTCGACGCGATGGCGGTGCTGCGCCGGGTCGTCGCCGAGCCGGACCTGCTGGGTGCGCTGGACGCCGACGAGCGCGCCGCGTTCCGCACCGCCGCCGGCGACGTGTTCTGCCCCGACCCCGACATCCGCCGGCGCCGGACCAAGGTCCTGCAGCTGCAGCGGCGACGCGAACGGGCGCGCCGTGACGACGAGCTGCTGACGTCCACCGGCATCCGCACGCTGCGCAGCCGGCCGGTGTTCACCACCCCCGACGTCTACGCCCCTGACGCCCACGAGCAGGTCGACGTCGCCGACGACCCAACGCGTCCGCCGTTCCGCGAGACGGTCGAGCCGCAGCACTGCTACATCTGCAAGGTCCGCTACCACGAGGTCCACCACTTCTACGACCAGCTGTGCGGCGACTGCGCGACCCTCAACTTCGCCAAGCGCGGCGAGCTGGCCGACATGACCGGGATGGTCGTGCTGCTGACGGGTGGCCGCGTGAAGATCGGCTACCAGGCCGGGATCAAGCTGCTGCGCAGCGGTGCCGAGCTGATCGTCGTGACCCGGTTCCCGCGTGACGCCGCCGACCGCTACGCCGCCGAGCCCGACTTCGCCGAGTGGGGGCACCGGCTCGAGGTGTTCGGCCTTGACCTGCGCCACACCCCCAGCGTCGAGGCGTTCTGCGCCCACCTGCTGGACAGCCGCACCCGCCTGGACGCTCTCATCAACAACGCGTGCCAGACGGTGCGTCGCCCACCCGGGTTCTACGAGCACATGATGGACAAGGAGCGGGCGGCCCTCGGCTCGTTGCCGCCCGAGGTCCTGCAGCTCGTCGGCTCCTACGAGGCACTGTGGGGCGAGGGGGACCCGGGCGACGCCGCGACATCCGGCACGGTGGCCCTGTCGACCGGCGCGGACGTCTCAGAGCGGGCCGGTCTGCCCCGTGCCGCCGAGCTGTCGCAGGCGGTCCTGCTGCCCGAGGACCGGCACGGCCGCACCACGATGTTCCCGGTGGGGCAGCTGGACCAGGACCTGCAGCAGGTCGACCTGCGTGGCCGCAACTCCTGGCGGCTGCAGCTGCACGAGGTGTCCACGGTCGAGCTGCTCGAGACCCAGCTGGTCAACGCCGTCGCGCCGTTCGTGCTGACGGCACGGCTGAAGCCGCTGATGGCGGCCACACCGGGCGACCACAAGCACATCGTCAACGTGTCGGCGGTCGAGGGGCAGTTCTACCGGCCCCGCAAGACGACGAAGCACCCCCACACCAACATGGCCAAGGCCGCGCTGAACATGATGACCCGGACGTCGGCGACGGACTACCACGCGTCGGGGATCAACATGAACAGCGTCGACACCGGCTGGGTCAGCGACGAGGACCCCGTGGCCATCGCCCGGGCCAAGACGGCCGAGCACGGCTTCCACCCGCCCCTGGACATCGTGGACGGGGCCGCGCGGATCCTGGACCCGATCATCGACGGTCTGAACACCGGCACCCACCGCTGGGGCCAGTTCCTGAAGGACTACGCACCCACCGACTGGTGAGGCCGGCCCTCGGCCTATGCTGCCGGCGTGCACACCTTCACCGCGACCGTCTGGCGCTGGGCCGCACGCAGCGACGGCTGGTTCTTCGTGACGGTGCCAGAGGACGTCTCCGACGACATCGAGGCGCAGAGCGCGGCGACGTCGCGCGGCTTCGGCTCGGTCCCGGTGCGCGTCACCGTCGGGTCGACGACGTGGGACACCTCGGTGTTCCCCGACACCGCGCGCGGCGCCTACGTCCTGCCGCTGAAGAAGGCGGTGCGTGACCGCGAGGGCCTGGTCGAGGACGGCACGGCCGAGGTGAGCTTCGAGCTGCGCTGACCGACGGCGCTACCCGGTCCGGACGGCAGCGGCTGCACGGTGCGCGGCCGCCAGGGCCCCCTCGATGTGCCCGGCGGCACGAGGGGCGGTCTCGGTCGACGCCCAGTGCAGCCGGCCGTCCAGGCACGGCTGGTCGTACAGCGGGTGGCCGAACAGCTCGTACCGGCTGAGGTCCCGGACGCCCGGTGGCGAGGTCCACTCCTCGCTGGCCCAGTCCTGCACCACGACGTCGGTCGGCGTCGCCGCTGCCGCACCGAACATCTGCACCAGCTGGTCGACCACCGCCCGGCGGTCCGGTGGGGCGGCGGCGAACCCGAAGAGCGCGGCCGGGTCCCCGTCGGGGCCGCTCAGGTCGTGCAGCTCACGCAGGGGCCCCAGGTGGCTGATGCCCGACCCCGACAGCCCAGCCTGCCGCCAGAAGGCCCGGTCGTAGCGGACCACCACCTTCGTCGTCCCGCCCATCCACACCGGCGTGCTGGCCGCCAGCTGGGCCAGCTCCGGGGGCAGCGGCGGCTGGACGCGGATGCGGGACGCCACCAGCGCCGGCGGCACGGCCAGCACGACCTGACCGGCTGACACCGCACCGTCCGCCGTGTCCACGACCACCTCCTCGGCCTGTGCCCGCACCGACGTCACCGGACGACCCAGCTGCACGACCCCAGCCGGCAGCGCCGCGGCCACGGCCAGGGCCAGACGGTCGGCGCCGTCGCTGAACCGGCTGCTGGGCTGGTCCAGCGGGTTGCCGGCCAGCCGCTGGGGCCCGTCGGGGGAGTGGTAGACCGCATCCCCCTCCAGGTGCTGGGGGTGCACCGCCACGCCCAGCTCGGCGACCAGGTCGGCGACGTGGGTCTCGCCCGGCCAGAACCAGCTGGCGCCCAGGTCCAGGCCGCCGGCGGTCGACAGCAGACGGCCGCCGACCCGGTCGCGGCCCTCCAGGACCACGACGTCGACCCCTGCAGCCACCAGCAGCCGGGCCACCGTCAGACCGGCGATGCCCGCCCCGACCACCACCACGTCGTGCGCCTCCATCGCCGCACGAGGCTAGCCCTCGTGCGGCAATGGGTCCTGCCGGATGTCAGCCCCGCGCCGACACGCCGATCAGGCAGCGCGGCATCGCCTGCTCGCCCAGTGCCAGGCCGCTGTTCACCCGTGCGACCTGGGCCATCCGGATCGCGGTGTCCTGGTCGACCCAGGTGCCCGCGGAGGACGCACCGGCCGGGTCGGGGCCGGGCGCGATCGAGGCGTCGTAGCGGTAGACGTCCATGCCACGGGTGATGTCGTTGCCGTAGCCGTAGAACGAGCCGTCGGCCTCGAAGGCGTTGGTCTTGAACGACCAGGTGTCGGAGTTGGAGAAGTAGGCGAAGCCCAGGGTCTGGATCGGCTCCGACGTCGGGTTGGTCGCCTGATCGGCCAGACCCGAGATGTCCAGCACCCACACGCCAGCGTTGTACCAAGCGATGGTGATGATGCCCTGCTCGGGATACACCCGGAAGACGTGCGCGGTGCACGTCAAGGCCTCGCCCTGTCCCGAGCCGGAACCGGCCGGACGGAACTCGGGGATGAAGTAGGTGCCCACCTTGTGCAGCTGCGGGTTCAGCTCGTTGTCGCCGGTGATGTCGTAGACGTGCATCCCGCCGCCAGGGCACATGCCGTTGCCGGCCGCGCCCGCTAGCTCGTCCTCGACGATCAGCAGCCGGCGGTCGTTGCCGGCGGAGTCGGTCACGTCGACCGGCTCGGCCTGGTGCTCCACGTTGATGGCGGGGTCGACGAAGCTGGACAGGACGACCG
>JBFKGB010000358.1:0-3859 GCA_041633535.1 Euzebya sp.
CGGACCAGCAGCGGCCCACCGATGACGGTCACGACCGGGCCGACGTCGGCGGGGTCCAGCCCCAGGGCCACGTCGACGTCCGCGTCGTCGGCGCACGCGCTGGCGGTCCGCGCCGTCGGCGGGCCGGCGCACCAGCGCGCCGCGGCCCCCGGCCCCAGCTGCAACCAGCCGTCGGCGACCTGCCAGCCCTCCCGGTCGGGGTCCAGCGGTGACGTCCACAGGGCGTGGTCGGCCAGCCCGGTCAGCGCCGCGGTGTCGGGCCCGTCGGGATCGGCGACCGGGTCCAGGCGGCGCTGGGCCAGCCGGCACTCCGGCGGTGGACCGTGCCCCCGCTCACCGCCCAGCGGCGGGTCGACCGTCGCTGCTGGACCGGGCGTGGGGTCGCCCACCTGCGCCGGGTCGCCGGCCCGTGCCGTGCCGGCCGGGGTGGCGGGACGCTGCGCCAACCCCTCGGGACCACCCTGGCCCTGCAGCCGACCGGGCACGATCCCGCTGTACCGGGCACCGTCGGGCGCGAAGGTGAGCCCCAGGTGCGGGTCGACCCAGCGGTCACCCGTCCCGCACCAGCCGACGGTGCTGCCCACCGGTCCCGCACCCGGGGTGAGGGCGTCGAGCACGACCAGGTCCTCGCCCGTCGTGCGGACCCACACCGGGGTCCCGTCGTCCAGCAGCTGCGGCTCGACGTGGTCCTGTGGCGGGATGGCGACGACCTGCACTCGGCCGACTTGCACCACGCCGAGGAGGCCGCCCTGCGCCAGCAGCAGGCCCAGGATCGTCGCGCCCACCAGCCACGGCATCAGGCGCAGCACTCGCTGCGGTTCGGGCATGCCGCCACGGTAGGTCAGGAGGCATCCGTGATCGACAGCGCGGCACAGGTCACGGCGTCCACGACGATCCGCACGGGCACGCCGTCCCCTCCGACCCCGTCCAGCTGGTCCACGCCCGACAGCGAGGTGACGCCCTTCAGGTCGACCGCTGTCCAGCGGTCCACCGGCACGGCGGTGGCGGTGCCGGTCGGCGTGGCACGCAGCGTCCAGGTGCCCGGGCAGCGCTCGGGGGTCTCGGGTGCGATCGGATCGGGGCCCTCCAGCGACCGCGACGGCGCGGTCTGGCCGGGCAGGGGCTGCAGGTCGCGCAGGCCCAGGGTCGGCTCGGCGGTCGTGGCCGCGTGGACCAGCAGGCCGGTGTGGGTCCACGTGCCCCGCAGCGAGGAGCCCCGCCACGCGGTGTCGGCCAGCACCGCGGCGCGCACGACGGCCCCCTCACGCAGACGGACCGCCAGCGGTCCGCCGATGACCACGGGGACCGGGCCGACCTCCGCGCCCGTCAGCGCAAGGTCGACCGTGACGTCCTCGCGGGGTGCCGCGCACGACGGTGGCGTGCCGACCGGCTCGTCGTCACACCACGAACCGGTCCCGTCCGGACGCAGGACCAGCCAGCCGTCGGTGACCTGCCACCCGGTCGTGTCGGGGTCCACCGGACGGGCGTAGAAGGAGTGGTCCACGACACGGCGGAACAGCCCGGCGGGCTCGTCGTCGGGCAGCAGCGGCTCGTCGGGCAGACGGCACTGGGCCGGCGGGACGTCGGGGTCCAGCGCCGGTCGCTCCTCGACCTGCCACGGCTGCAACCCCTGGACGCCGCCGACGACCAGCGGGTCACCGGCCGCGAGCCTGCCCTCGGCCGTGTCGACGGTGCGGTGGATCAGGTCGTCCAGGGCGGTGTGGCGCCCCAGCAGCCGGCCGGGCAGCTCGCGGCCGGTGACGCTGGAGGGCAGCCGGCGCCCGCGGACGTCGAACAGGGGGCCGTGGTGGGCGTCGATGAACTGCCCGGCGTCGGCGCACCAGCCCACCAGGCCCGTGACCGGATGGTCCAGCTCGGTGGTGAAGGCCTGCATGACGTCGACCTGCGGTGGCCCCTCCGGGTCCTCGCCGGGCTGGGCGACCACGAACACGGGGGTGCCGTTGCCCAGCAGCTCGGCCCGCACCGTGCCGTACCGCGGGATCGACAGCACGTCATCGACGGTGGCCCGGTCGGCGGTGCCCGCCGCCACGACGACCACGCCGACCACGGCGGCGACCGCGAGCAGGCGCAGGACGAGCCGCCGCCTGCCAGGGGCCGGTGCGCCGTGCGCGCTGCCATCTCCGGCGCCGCGCGCTCTGCCATCTCCGGCGCCGTGCGCGCTGTCATCTCCGGCGCCGTACGCCATGCTGTCCGTCATGGACGCGGACGCTATCGTGGCGACCCCGTGCAGGCGGTGACGCCACCGTCGCGGCCGCAACCCAAGCGCCAGGAGCGAGCTTTGGACATCGCCAACTATCTCGTCCCCACCGTCGTGGAGCAGACCAACCGCGGCGAGCGGGCGTTCGACATCTACTCGCGGTTGCTGAAGGACCGGATCATCTTCCTCGGCACCCCGATCAACGACGAGATCGCCAACCTCATCATGGCGCAGCTCCTGCACCTCGAGGGCGAGGACCCCGACAAGGACATCAACATCTACATCAACTCCCCGGGTGGCTCGGTGACCAGCGCCCTGGGGATCTACGACACGATGAACTTCATCAAGCCGAAGGTGTCGACGATCTGCATGGGGCAGGCCGCCTCGGCCGCGGCGATCCTCCTGGCCGCCGGCGAGAAGGGCAAGCGCTTCGCGCTGCCGCACGCCCGCGTCCTGATCCACCAGCCGCACGGCGGTGCCGAGGGGCAGTCCACCGACATCGAGATCGCCGCCAAGGAGGTCCAGCGCATCCGGGACCTGCTGGACGAGATCCTCGCCGGCGCGACGGGCCAGGAGAAGTCCAAGATCACCGCGGACACCGACCGCGACTTCATCATGACCGCCCAGGAGGCCGTCGAGTACGGCATCATCGACCAGGTCATCCAGTCGCGTGCGTCGCAGAACGAGGTCGCGCTGACCTAGCATGTGGGTGCGGCCCCTCTGAGGGGAGGGGCCTGCACACGACTGCCGGCTCAGGTCTCGTACCGGCCGGTCGATGAGGGACAAGTTTCGACGGTCGACGTCGGGATGTCACACGGCGGCGTTACGATGGCCGCCGGCCGACCAACCCGGGGCCGACAGGACACCACTGAGAGGGCTGACGATGGCCAAGTTCGGCGAAGGCGGCGACCTCCTGAAGTGCTCGTTCTGCGGGCACACCCAGAAGCAGGTCAAGAAGCTGATCGCCGGTCCGGGTGTCTACATCTGCGACGAGTGCATCGACCTGTGCAACGAGATCATCGAGGAGGAGTTCGCCGAGACCCCCGAGGTGTCCTCGGGTGACCTCCCCAAGCCGCGCGAGATCTTCGAGTTCCTGAACGGCTACGTGGTCGGGCAGGACGACGCCAAGCGCACGCTGGCCGTCGCCGTCTACAACCACTACAAGCGGATCCGCGCCGGCGCGAAGTCCGGCGACGTCGAGATCTCCAAGTCCAACATCCTGCTGCTGGGCCCCACCGGCTCGGGCAAGACGCTGCTGGCCCAGACGCTGGCCCGCCTGCTGGACGTCCCGTTCGCCATCGCCGACGCGACCGCGCTGACCGAGGCCGGGTACGTGGGCGAGGACGTCGAGAACATCCTGCTGAAGCTCATCCAGGCGGCGGACTTCGACGTCAAGAAGGCCGAGACGGGGATCATCTACGTCGACGAGGTCGACAAGATCGCCCGCAAGTCCGAGAACCCCTCCATCACCCGCGACGTGTCGGGTGAGGGTGTGCAGCAGGCGCTGCTGAAGATCCTCGAGGGCACGGTCGCCAGCGTCCCGCCGCAGGGTGGGCGCAAGCACCCCCATCAGGAGTTCATCCAGATCGACACCACCAACGTGCTGTTCATCTGCGGTGGCGCCTTCGCCGGCCTCGAGTC
>JBFKGB010000359.1:0-3843 GCA_041633535.1 Euzebya sp.
CCCCCCCCGCGCCGGGGTCAGCAGTTGATGCCGGCCAGCAGGTCCGCGGCGTGCTCGGCCGCCTGGTCGGCCACCAGGTCGGTGCCACCGACCACCAGCGGCAGGCCGCCCAGGCCGCAGAAGGACGCCGAGACCGCCGGCGTGATCAGGTCGCCTGCCTCGTTCTCGACCGGCAGGAAGACCCCGGCGGTGGCGCCCAGCAGCGGGGTGGCCGCCAGCATGTGGCTGTAGGCGCCCTCGGCGCGCAGGTTGACCACGGCGACGGTGTCGGAGGGGGGCTCACCCAGCCGGGCCAGCTCGGCGGCCTGCCACTCCGCGACCCGCAGGGCCGTGGTGATGCGCGAGTCGCCGGCCAGGCGCGTGACGGCCACACCGTCCAGCAGCGACTCGGCGGTGGCCCGCACCTCGGAGGACACCGCACTGCGACCGCCCACGATCAGCAGCCGGTCCAGGCCCATCGACGTCAGCGCCGCCTGTGCCGCCGGGTGCAGCGCGTCCGGCGGGGTCAGGATGATCGGGTAGCCCCACCACACGCCCAGCTGTCCCGCCACGACGGCATCGGGCCAGGCCTGCGAGGTGACCAGGATCGCGGTCCCGAACGGCGGGCGGTCGCCGCTGCCGTGCCGGGCCACGACCTCGGCGCCCACGGCGGCGGCCGTCGCCTCACGCGTGTCACCGGCCAGCCGGCGCGGCTCCAGACCCATCGAGGCGAGCTCGTCGGCGACCACGGCCGGGACGGCGGCGGTGCCCCCCAGCAGGAAGACCGGTGCGCCCGGCGGCAGGACCCGCAGCAGCTCCGCACGGGTCCGCGGGTCCAGCGACCCGGTGCTGTCGGTGAACAGCAGCGGGCCACGGCCGTAGGCCAGCGAGCTGCCGGCCAGGGCGTCGGCGAACCCGTCGGCGCGGGCCAGGACCGCGAGCTCGGCCACCCCGTCGGCGAAGACCGCGCGCGACGACGCCACGGCCTGCGGGATCGCGGTGGTCGGCCCCTCCGCGGCGATGCGCACCGGGTCACGGCGGACCAGCGGGTCCCCGTCCTCGGGCAGCGCAGTCGGCTCGGCGGAGCCCGCCACGACCTCGTCGATGAACGGCCGCACCGTGCTGAGCCTGGCGTACACGCCCGGCTGTCCGACGCCGCACGGGGTCGGCCCGAAGGACGTCACGCCCTGCTGGACCCAGCCGCGGGTGCTGGGGTCCTGCACCAGCAGCGGACCGCCGGAGTCCCCGGTGCACGCGTCGGCGGCAGGGGCCTCGGGTGTGCCCTGGCCGCCGGCGCACAGGTGGGCCAGCAGGTCCAGGGAGCCCTCGTAGGCGGCACGGCAGTCCGCGTCGCTGCTGACCGGGACCGTGGCCTGCTGCAGCCTGGAGGTCCTGGCCGACGCCTGCTCCTCGCCCTGACCGGTCCGTCCCCAGCCCAGCACGACCGCCCGGTCCTCGGCGAACGGGCCGGCCTGACCAGCGGTGGCCAGGTCCTGCACCGGCATGCCCAGGTCGGCGTCGACCCGCAGCACGGCGACGTCGTGGCGACGGCGACGCGGGTCGTAGGACGGGTGCAGGTACACCGCGGTGCCGTGGGCCTGCACACCCGGCGCCGACAGGTCCGACGTGCCGGCGACGACCCGGACCTCGGTCGGACCGCGCCAGTCGCGGGCGGCGTCGTCGTGGAAGCAGTGGGCGGCCGTCAGGACCAGGTCGGGGCCGATGACGGTGCCGCCGCACAGCTGGCCGGTGACCGCGTCGGGGTCCTCGGCACGGACCAGCGCGATCACGGTCGGCCAGGCGCCCTCGGCGGCCGGCTGTCCCCCGACGACCCGGTAGCTGCTGCGCCCGGCCTCGTCGTCCGGCTGCCCGTCCGCAGCCGCTGCGGGCGTGAGGGCGCTGATGAGCAGCCCCAGCGCGAGCAGCGCTGCGACGACCACGCGGCGACGGGGCAGATCGGACATCCACCCCTGAGACGCCCCGGAGGGCACGATCGGTACGGGCACCGCTACCGTGCCGTCATGCTGGTTCTGTTCCACGATGTCACCGACCCGACCTCGGCGGTGGCTGTCGCCCGCTGCACCCGGCTGGCCGCCGACGGGGTGCCCATCGAGTTCGAGGGGTTCGAGTCCGTGGGCCTGGACGTCACCATGCCCGTGGACCTGGGGGTCCTCGCACGGCTGGACGGCCTGGCCGAGGAGGCCCGGTCGGAGGGCATCGTGCTGCGCCGCCCCCCTGCCATGCCGCCCACCGGCCCGGCGCACGTCCTGCTGGGGCACGCCGAGACGACGCCGCTGGCCGCCGCGACCAGGTCGGCGCTGTACGCGGCGTACTGGCGCGACGGGCGTGACATCGCCGACCACGACGTGCTGCTGGACGTGGCGACGACGGCGGGGCTGGACCCCGAGGTGGTCGAGCCGCTGCTGGCGGACCGGGTCGCCCTGGCGCAGCGGCGCCGGCAGATGGCGACGCACCGGCGCGACGGCGTGGGCGGCGTCCCCGTCATCCTGGCCAGCCGCACGCTGGTGCCCGGCCTGATGACGGAGACCCAGCTGCGCGAGATGGCCGCCCAGACCTGAACGCGAACTGGCGCCCAGACCTGAACGCGAACTGGCGCCCAGACCTGAACGCGGGATGGCCGTAGTACACCTGCAGGGCCCGGGCGGCGCCACCTACGCTCGGCCCACAGCTGACGACGCCACACTGGGTGAACGATGAGCCTGATCGCAGACCGCTACGAGCTGCTGGACGCCCTCGGCCACGGGGGCATGGCCAGCGTCCACGTCGCCCGTGACCGGGTGCTGGACCGCCGTGTCGCGATGAAGCTGCTGCGCTCCGACATCGGCCGCGACCCCGTCCTGCGCGAGCGGTTCCTGCGCGAGGCGCGGCTGTCGGCAGGTCTGGCGCACTCCCACATCGTCCGGGTCTACGACGCCGGCGTCGACGGCGACACGCCGTGGATCGCGATGGAGCTGGTCGACGGGCCGTCGCTGCGCGAGGAGATGTCGCGCCTGGGGACGTTCCCCGCCGACCGGGCCGTCGCGGTCATCGTCGAGGTCCTGGAGGGTCTGGCTGCGGCCCACCGCACCGGCGTGATCCACCGCGACGTCAAGCCCGCCAACGTCCTGCTGACGGGGACGGAGGGTGGGGACGGCCCCGCACCCGAGGCCAAGCTCGGTGACTTCGGGATCGCCAAGAGCATGCAGGGTGGCGGCGCCGACCTGACGCAGACCAACCAGTTCATGGGCACGCCGAAGTACATCGCGCCCGAGGTCGCCATCGGCATGCCCGCCAGCGTGCGGTCCGACCTGTACTCCGCCGCAGTCGTCCTGTGGGAGATGCTGGCGGGCGAGCCCCCCTTCGACCACCCCAACCCGCTGACCCTCGCGATGATGCACCGCACCGACCCGGTGCCGCCGTTGGGCGAGCGTCGTGCCGACCTGCCCCCGGGGCTGGTGCAGGTGCTCGAGCAGGCCCTGGCCAAGGAGCCCGAGGACCGTCCGGCCGACGCCACGACCATGGCCGATCTGCTGCGCGCCGGTCTGGCCGGCGACCCCGTCCCCGCCGCGACGCCGCCGGCCGCCACCGCGCCCACGCAGGCCCTGCCGACGGCGCCGCCGCCCCCACCCGTGCCGGTGCAGCGCGAGCAGACCGTGGCGATGCCCCGCCCCGCGGCCCCCCCCGCCGGCCCGTCCCGTCAGGCGTCGGCAGCGACGGCATCGCGGCCCGACCGGGGCGGCTGGGGCATCGCGGTCGTCGTCGCGCTGCTGCTGGGCCTGGCGGTGGTCGCCTTCACGCTGAGCGGGTCAGACGGCGTACCGAGCGACGGCGCCAGCCCGTCACCGACGACCACGCCGACCCCCA
>JBFKGB010000360.1:0-3837 GCA_041633535.1 Euzebya sp.
GACGACGCCCAGGGACGCCGATCCCCCGACGCCGAGGGCACGTGGCGACAGACGACGCCGCCCCGCACACCGCCCCCACATCCGCGCGCACGTGGCGCCGGACGACGCCCGACAACCGTCCCGAGCCCGCCGCAAACGCACAAGTGGCGACAGACGACGCCCGGGGACGCCCATCCCCCGACGTCGAGGGCCCGACGTCGAGGGCCCGACGTCACCACTACGCCGGGCCCTCCACCAACACCTCAGCCGGTGTAGGCGTTGCGGATCTGGGCCACGACGCGGTCGCTGACGGCGGCGGTGCCGCCGGCCACGAGGATGCGCTGGGGGGCCTGGCCGCCCAGGGCGGCCGCGCTGGCGGGGCTGGCCTGCAGGTCGGAGGGGTCGACCAGCAGCAGGCCGCCACCCAGGCGCTCGGCCAGGACGCCGGCGCCCAGGGCGTCGGGGAACGCACGGCCCGAGGCCACGACCAGCGGGTCCAGCCCGCCGCCACCGCGCTCGGTCGCCGCGGCACGCAGCGCCGCCGCGGTCGCCCAGCGGTCGGCACCGCCACGGCGGTCGGGCGTCAGGCCAAGGTCGGCCACGGCCTGCTCGACGCCGGCGGACAGCGCGGCCTCGCCGCCGGCCAGGACCACGTCGGACCCGGCCTGCAGCAGCTCCTCCAGCACCGAGGCGGTGCTGCCCGTCAGCTCGGTCGAGCTGCTCAGCAGGATCGGGACGACACCGGTCGCGGCGACGCTGGAGGCCGCCAGGGCGTCGGCGAAGTCGTCGCTGCGTGCCAGCACGACGGCCTGGGCGTCACCGGACAGCTCCACGACCTGGCGCGCGATCGCGCCGGCGGTGCCGAACCGGTCATCCCCGGCCAGCCGGACGACCTGCAGCCCGCGGGCTCGCAGCTCGGCCTCGACGACGGTGGACAGCGCCGCCTCGCCGCCGGCCAGGTAGACGGTGCCGACACCCAGGCGCGACAGCTCCTCACCCACGGCATCCGACAGCCGGTCGGTGGCGCTCAGCAGCAGCGGGCCGTCCACGGCCATCGCCAGCGGACCTGCGGTCAGCGCGTCGGGGAAGTCACCGGCGCTGGCCAGCACGGCCGCGTCGGCGGTCTCGAACCCCTCCTGCGACAGGGCGACGGACGTGGCGATCCGGTCGGCACCGGCCACGCGGACGGGCTCCACGCCCGACACGACCGGCTCGACCAGCCCGGAGGCGCGGAAGCTCTCGGAGTGCAGGCCGAACGAGGCGTCGATGTGGGGCAGCCAGCAGTCGTCGTTGTGCCGACCCTCGGGGAACACGACGGCGGTGTGCTCGACCTGCTTGGCGGTCAGCTGTCCGTCCATGGCCTCGACGGCCTCGCCGAAGCGGAACTCGTCGTCGGCGCAGGCGTCGAAGTAGTAGCTGAAGCTCGACAGGAACGCGGGCGTGTGCGTGGTCACCTGGGCCAGCGGGGCCTCGCCGCTGTTGGCGGCGATCTCGGCGGACGTGCCGACCAGCGGTGGCAGCGACAGCGCGCCCATGTGCGAGGCGATCGAGCTGAACAGGTCGGGGTTGGACCAGCCGACGGTGAAGGCGCCGTGCCCGCCCATCGACACGCCGGACAGGCCGCGGAACTCGCGCTGCGGCAGGGTCCGGTACTCGGCGTCGACCTGCGGGAGCATCTCGTCGATGAACATCGAGCGCCACGGGGTGACGGAGGAGTCGATGTACCACAGGGACTCGCCGTCGGGCATCACGACGATGGACTCGGCGAGGCCGCCGGTGGTGAACAGCTCGTCCAGGCGGGCCTGGAAGTCACGGGGCTCCCACTCGCGGGACCCGCCGTTGATGCCGTGCAGCAGGTACACGGTCGGGAAGCGGTGGTCCGGGGAGTCGTAGTAGGACGGCGGCAGGTACACGACGTACTCGCGGCGCTTGCCCTCCACGCCGGGCTCGACGATGTCGCGGAAGAAGCGGGAGCGGTTGCCCTGCTCCAGGCCCGTCACCGGGTCGATGACCAGGAACTCCTGGCCGGTGGGCTGGAAGGCGAACGGCTCGCCGCCGCGGGTCCCGGTGATGGTGCGGTTGGTGTCCACGATCAGCCGGCCGTCGTCTGCGGCGATCACCTCGACCTCGCTGTCGGTGAGGGTCAGCGACCCCTCCGACTGGGCCAGCCAGCCGGTCAGCTCACGTGCGCGGCGGTCGGCGTCACGACCGTCGTGGACGTAGTCGGGCGCCAGCGTCCCCACGAACGACTGCACCTCGCCGGCGGTGAGGGCGGCGGCCTGGTCGGCCAGCAGGTCGGTGACGGCGGCGGTCGTCGCGGCGTCGGCCAGCGGACCGGTGATGCCGTAGACGGCCTCGCGCAGGGCGGCCTTGGAGAAGATGCCGACGGGACCGCGGTACCAGCCGCCGCCGCCGGTGAAGTCGTTCATGCGGACGGCCAGGACGTTGCGGCCACCGAAGACCGGCGCCTCGGCCGGCACCGGGTACAGACGGCGCTCGAACCACTGGCTGTCGACGTCGGGCAGCACGCCGGTCCCGCCGATGCGCACCCCGTTGAGGAAGGTCTCGTCGGCGTCGTCGATGAAGCCCATCGAGGCGACCAGGTTCACCCCGTCGATGCCGGCGGGCAGGTCGAAGGCCAGGCGGAACCACGCGAAGCCGTCGTAGTCGTTGAAGATCGGCTGGCCACCGTCGGTCGGGACCTGCACCTCCTCCCAGGCGGAGTCGTCGAAGTCCGGATCGGCCCAGGCCATGTCGTCGCCGGTGGCGAAGCGCCAGGCGCCTTCCAGATCGATGGCGACCTCATCGTCGGCCTGGCCCTGGGCCAGCGCGGGCGCGCCGCCCAGCAGCGGGGCGGCCAGCGCGACGACGAGCGCGACGACGAGCGCGGGGACGAATGCGAGGGTGCGGGGACGCACCGTGGTGCGGAGGGGTGACTGCACGGGTTCTGCCTTTCGGGACCGGGGTCGCCGGTCGGGTGCCTTACTTGATGCCGCTGCTCGCGAGGTTCTCCACGAAGTAGCGCTGTGCCAGCACGAAGACGGTCACGGGCACGCTGATCGCGATGATCACGGCGGCGAAGATCAGGTTGGGGGTGTCGGCGGCGCGACCGCCCAGCTGCTGGAGGGACAGCGTCAGGACGTGGTTGTCGGTGTTGCCGGCGTTGATGACGATGAACGGCCACACGAAGCTGTTCCAGGCGTAGAGGAACATGAAGGTGGCCAGCGTGGCGATGGCGGGCGTCGACAGGGGCACGAAGATGCGCCACAGGATCGTCCAGCGGCTGGCGCCGTCGATGGTCGCGGCCTCCTCCAGCTCCTTGGGGATCGACACGAAGAACTGCCGGATCAGGAACGTCCCGTAGGCGTTGAAGATGAACGGGAACACCAGCGACGCCAGCGAGTCCACCCAGCCCAGGAACACCATCACCTGGTACAGGGGCACGATCAGGATCACGAACGGGACCATGATCGAGCCGATGTAGATCAGGAACAGCGCGTCACGACCGGGGAAGTTGATCCGCGCGAACGCGTAGCCGCCCAGGATCGACGTCAGGACCGTCCCGCCCACGATCAGGATGGTGACCAGCACCGTGTTGGTGAGGGACCGGTTCAGGTTCTGCTGGTCCAGCACCTCGGTGAAGTTCTCGGGGCGCGCGGTCACCGAGTCCACCGTGGGGGCCGTGCGGATGTTGGCCGTCACCTCGTCGGTGGGGTCCTCGGGCAGGACGAACAGGCCCTGTCCCCCGCCGACGTTGTCCACCAGCGCCCGCTCCTCGCCGTCGATCAGGTACAGCGGGACCTCGTCACCGCCGACCTCGGCGGTGTCCTGGGCGTAGGGCAGCAGCCGCGGCGGGTA
>JBFKGB010000361.1:0-3808 GCA_041633535.1 Euzebya sp.
CGCGAAGGCCTCGTTGACCCGGGTGATCGTGCCGTCGATGGCGACCTGCAGCATGCCGACGGCGCTCTGGTCGAACAGCCTGCCGATGGAGCTGTCCGCGGTGCCCTCCGACAGGTCGAGGGTCAGGGAGTTGAGCGACCGGTTCAGGCGCGGGTCCGGTGCGCGCTCAAGCACCACGGCAAACGTCTCGGTGTCGGCACCCAACGTGCCCAGCGGCCGGACGGTCATGTGGACCCAGTGCAGCGAGCCGCCACGACGCTGCGCGCCGACCGAGCGTCGGGACACGGGCGCGGCGCGCAGATGTGCCTGTGCGACCGGGTGGTCCTCGCCGACCAGCGGCGTCCCGTCGGCCAGCGTGACGGTCCACTCCTCGGGGTCCAGCAGGTCATCCCCGACGATCTGGCCCGCCGGGACACCGAACAACGCCGCTGCCGCCTGGTTGTGCAGCAGCACATGACCACGCTGGTCGATCACCAGGATCCCGTCGGCTACGCCCTCGATGAGGGCCCTGACCGATGCGATCGGCCAGGCAACCGCGGTCGAGGCGGGCATGATGTCGGGCAAATGGTGACCTTGCTGGGGGAGAGGCGCGGGACCGTCTTGCATGGTCGCTGTGGCCGTCCGCACAATCAAGCCCAGAAGGCGGTCGGCTACGGTCTAGTTCCCTGTGACCACCTGATCACCTGCTGTCCACCTGGACATCCCCGCACGGACATCCGCCACCACGGACGTCCCCAGACCACGACCTCGCCACGACCTGGCGACAGGAGCCCGGACACATGAACCCCTACGGCAGCATGCGCACCCACGGCGTCGGCACCCTCCGCGCCGAGCACGACGGTGATGAGGTCGTGCTGGCCGGCTGGGTCGCCAAGCGTCGTGACCACGGCGGCGTGGTCTTCCTGGACCTTCGCGACCGCTCGGGCGTGTGCCAGGTCGTGGCCGACCCCTCCGCCGGCGAGGCGCTGGAGGCTGCCCACGACGTCCGCACCGAGTACGTCGTCCGGGTGCGCGGCAGCGTGCGCGTCCGGCCCGACGGCCAGGAGAACCCGGCGCTGGACACCGGCGCGATCGAGGTCGCCGCGTCCTCCCTGGAGGTCCTCAGCGTCGCCGAGACCGTCCCGTTCCCCATCGAGGACCGCGTCGACACCGACGAGACCGTCCGTCTGACCCACCGCTACGTGGACCTGCGACGGCCGTCGCTGGCCGGCCGCATCCGCGCGCGTGCCCAGGTCACCTCCGTCATCCGGCGGATCATGGAGGCCAACGGCTTCCTGGACATCGAGACCCCGATCCTGACCCGCTCGACCCCGGAAGGGGCCCGGGACTTCCTGGTGCCCTCCCGGCTGCAGCCGCGGTCCTTCTACGCCCTGCCGCAGTCCCCGCAGATCTTCAAGCAGCTGCTGATGGTCGCCGGGTTCGAGCGCTACTACCAGATCGCCCGCTGCTTCCGTGACGAGGACCTGCGCGCCGACCGCCAGCCCGAGTTCACCCAGCTGGACGTCGAGGCCTCCTTCATCGACGAGGAGGACATCTACACCGTCTGCGAGGAGATGATGGTCGCGCTGTGGGACGAGGTGCTGGACGTCCAGCTGCCCACGCCCTTCCCCCGCATGCCCTACGAGGAGGCCATGCGGCGCTTCGGCTCCGACAAGCCCGACCTGCGCTTCGCCATGGAGCTGGTCGACCTGGACGCGGTCCTGGCCGACACCGGCGTCGGCGTGTTCAAGGGTGTCCTGGACGGCGGCGGCTCCGTCGTCGCGCTGTGCCTGCCCGGTGGCGGGGCGCTGACCCGCAAGGAGTTCGACGGCTGGACGGAGTTCGCCAAGCGTCGCGGCGCCAAGGGCCTGGCCTGGGGGGTCGTGGAGGAGGACGGCTCGCTGCGGTCGCCGCTGTCGAAGTTCATGTCGGAGGAGGAGATCGAGGGCATCAAGTCCGCCGCGGGCGCGGGCCCGGGCGACGCCCTGTTCTTCGGTGCGGGCGAGACCACGTTCGCCCGCGAGCTGATGGGTGCCCTGCGCGTCGCGCTGGCCGCCGACCGCGGGATGATCCCCGAGGGGGAGTGGAAGTTCGTCTGGGTCACCGACTGGCCCATGTTCGAGTGGGACGAGGACGGCAAGCGCTGGGACGCCATGCACCACCCGTTCACCGCGCCCGCGGACCCCTCGACGTTCGCCGAGAACCCGGGCGAGGCGCAGGCGCTGGCCTACGACCTTGCGCTGAACGGCACCGAGCTGGGTGGCGGGTCGATCCGTATCCACGACCGGGGGGTGCAGGAGACGGTGTTCGAGCTGCTGGGCATCAGCGCGGAGGAGGCCAACGAGCGGTTCGGCTTCCTGCTGCGCGGCCTGACCTACGGCGCGCCGCCCCACGGCGGCATCGCCTTCGGCATCGACCGGATCGTCATGCTGATGACGGGCGCGACCTCGCTGCGTGACGTCATCCCCTTCCCAAAGACACAGTCGGGTGGCGACCCGATGACCGACGCCCCCGCCGGCGTGGACACCGAGCAGCTGACCGAGCTGGGCCTGCGCGTCCTGCCGCCGCCCGTCAAGGGCTGACCGCACCGGTTGCAGACGCCCCGTCGACCCTCGAGGTCGGCGGGGCGTCGTCGTGTGCGCACTAGTCGTAAGGGATGGGGCCGTTCGGCTGTCGCCGGGTTCAGCTCCTCACTACCATGCGTGATGACAGGGAGATCATGATCTGCACGGGCGAGTCGGTCGCCCCCCACCTTGTGGGTCCCGTGCAAGGAGTCAACGGCGAGACCGCCCCGGTCGACATGTTCGGCTGTGCGCGGGCCCGCCCCCGGCGGGAGCTCTCGTGCGCGCGTCCCACGAGGAGACACGATGCGCAGGATCCCGAAGGTGGTGGCGTCGCTGTGTGCGGTGCTGCTGGTGCTCGCCGGGGCGGCTACCGCCCAGGCCACGTCCCGCACGGCCGGTGACGTCCGGGTGCGGCCTCTCGCAGGGCCGACGGTCAGCGTCACCCCCGAGTGCGCGGACGGTGGCGGGGCCTACAGTCTGTACCGCGTCGAGTCCGACGCGGACATCCCGCTGTTCAAGGCGAGCTCGGCCACCGGGCCGTTCACCCCCGTCGGGCCGCTGCAGGCCAAGAACGGCAACCGGTGGGAGGCGTGGTTCGGCGTCGGCCATGGTCAGGGCGCCTACGTCGCGACCGAGCTGAACGGGGTCTTCACGGTCGTGGACTCCAAGCCCAACGCCCAGAACCCCTCCTCGTGCATGCCCGCCGGCAGCTTCGCGCTGACACCGGTCTGCGGTCAGCTGGGGGAGTGGGCGTGGACGCTGACCTTCACGCCGGAGGGGCAGGGCGGTGGCGTGATCCGCCAGGGCGTGCTGTACGTCGAGGGTCCGCCGCGGTCGTTCATCACCACCGTGATCAACGGCAACAACGGTGGCCTGCTGCTGGCGGGCGTCACCGGTGACACCGCGACGGTCCGGCTGAGCGGCAGCGACGCGCTGGTCGCCACCCGCACCGCCACCCAGTCGGACTGCCCGCAGCCGCCGGTCTGTGACCAGGGGCCGTCCTTCGCCGGCGAGCCGGTGGGTGACCCCTGCGTGCGGCCGCCGGTGTGCGACGCCGGCCCGACCGTGAAGGGCTTGCTCGAGGAGGGCCCGTGCGTGCAGCCGCCGGTCTGCGAGGAGGGTCCGGCGTTCGCGGGCACCGAGGTGGACCCGTGTGTGCAGCCACCGGTCTGTGAGGTTGCGGCGTTCGCGGGCACTGAGGAGGACCCGTGCGTGCAGCCGCCTGTCTGCGACGCGCCGCCCTGCGAGGGGCCACCCGTCTGCGC
>JBFKGB010000362.1:0-3773 GCA_041633535.1 Euzebya sp.
CCTCGCCGAGCTGGTCGTCGTCCCCGACGTGGGCGTCCGGCAGCGCGTCCCGCAACGCCGAGGCGACGTCGCTGTCGGCGGCGAGGACACGGCCGGCGGGCGGCAGCAGGTGCGTGGTGAGGGGGACCAGCTCTGTGGGGTGCATGCGGGCAGCGTAGGACCCTCATGCAGCGATCCAGCCTGCTGGGACCTGCCAGGTCGGACCGGGGGAGGGGTCGGCCGGTGCCCAGGCCGTCTGCAGCAGGGGACTGGGCGAGGTGCCGGGTGGGGTGCCGTGGGCCTGCCCCGGTCGCGCGACGTCCTCGACGCGCCAGCCGTCCGGACGACGGCGCATGGCGACGACCAGCGCCTGCACCCGGTCGCCGTCATCGAGCAGGACGGTGCTCTCCCACACGGTGTCACGGCGTTGCGTGACGATCCGGCGGATCGAGGGCATGGGTCCCGACCTGCCGCAGTTGCCCAGCAGCGGCTGCAGGTCGGGTGACAGCAGCGGCCGGATGTGCCGGGCGGGCCGCAGCCCGGCCTCGACCTCCAGGAAGAGGGTGACGAAGTCGCGCACGGTCCCGACGTCCGTCTGGGCATCCGTGCTGGTGTCCGCCCGGGTCGACCGTGGGGGCAGCAGCGCGGTCATGCCGGGGCCCCCAGCAGCGTCAGGCCGTGCTCGCCGGTGTCCTGCAGCCACACGACGGCGGACTGCCCGCTGTCGCTGCCGGGCGGCACGCCCTCGATGAGGGCGACCAGCACCCCCGCCAGCAACGGGTGCGGATCGCTGGCCACCGCGGTGACGTCCCGCCAGCCAGCGCGCTGCATCCCGACGGTGACGTCCGACAGGCGCGTGCTGCCGGTGGGTGGAGGGTCCTCGACGGCGGTCGTCGCCGGTGGACCCGCGACCGGCCAGGGGGCGGCCAGCGCCGCGCCGTCGTCGCCCAGCACCACCCCCCAACGGCCCCGTCGGGCCGTGGTCAGGTCCCCATCCGCACCGTCCAGCCAGATGGCGTCCAGCACGACCAGCGACATGCCTGCATCGAGCGGACGCCAGCGGACCGGCGTCGCCCACTCCAGGTAGCTGGGCACGTCGCCCGGGACGGTCAGACGTGCCCGCAGCGCGGCGACGGCACCTGCCACCAGCGGGGCCGGCACCACCACGGCGACGTCGTCGGGGGTGGCGACCGCGCCAGTCGACGACGGGGCGACCGGGTCGTCGGTCGCCACCGGGACCGCCCCCATGTCGGCCGGTCCGATCAGGTGCTGGACGTCGGCGGGATCCAGGGTGGGGTCGAGGGCTGTACCCACCGCGCCTGCGCCCGTGGCGGCCTCCGCGGCTGCACCGGTGACGGCCACTGCCGGTGGGGCGGGGTCGGCCTCCCGGCCCACCAGGAGCACGCCCGTGCCGACGACGCCGAGCACTGCGGCAAGGGCAAGAGCGGCAGGCCACCGCTGGCCGTCACCGGCCCCTACCGGTGGGTCACCCCGCCGTTCGGTCGGGTCGGGCCGCAGCGCGCCGGCCGCCCGGTCCTCGTCGAGCCAACGGTCGAGGTCGTCGCTGTCCATGTCCGTCTCGTTCCTTCCGTGCGGGGAGGAACAGGTATACGAAGGTTGTGATGTGTTGACAAGGGTTTACGTGTTTGGATGTGGATGGGGTGGGGGTGGGGGGTGTCCGCGGCGGTTAGACTCCGCCGTGATGGCCACATCCCCCACCGCGTCGGACGGACCCGTTCGCCAGGAGCTCACCGAGGATGAACGGCGCGAGGCGTTCGCCCGCGACGCGATGCCCTTCGTGGACCAGCTGTTCGGCGCCGCGATGCGCTACACGCGCAACCGCGCCGACGCCGAGGACCTGGTGCAGGACGCGATGGTCAAGGCCTACGCCTCGTTCCACCAGTACCGCCCGGGGACCAACCTGCGCGCCTGGCTGTACCGGGTGCTCAGCACGACCTACATCAACACCTACCGCAAGAAGCAGCGGCGTCCGCAGGAGGTCTCGGCCGACGGGGTCAGGGACAACCTCGACGACGCCGGCGACTTCTCGCTGTTCGACCGTCTGGACGGCGGGGCCTCGCCCTCGGCCGAGTTCGAGGTCATGCAGGCGCTGCCCGCCGAGGCGGTGCGCGGTGCGCTGGACGAGCTGCCCGAGCAGTTCAGGACCGCCGTGTACCTCGCCGATGTCGAGGGCTTCAGCTACGCCGAGATCGCCGAGATCATGGACACGCCGATCGGGACCGTCATGAGTCGGCTGCACCGGGGAAGAACGGCGCTGCAGAAGGCGTTGTACGACCACGCCGTGCGCAACGGGATCCTCTCCAGGGACCTGTCCGGGGATCCGACCCCCGACGCCGCGGATCCCGTGGAAGGAGCAGAAGGTGAGCACCGATGAGTGACAAGTGCGACGCGCTGCTGGAACGTCTCGAGACGTTCCTGGACGGCGAGTGTCCCCAGGACGTCGAGGCCGCGGTCGAGGAGCACCTGCGGCTGTGCCCCCCATGCCTGGACAGGGCCGACTTCGAGCGGAAGGTCCGCGAGCTCGTCGCATCACGGTGCCGTGACCACGCTCCCGACGGTCTGGTCGATGCGGTTCGGGCGCGGCTGGGCCTGACCTGAGCTGGCCCGATCGCGGTGCGACCGGTGGGGCGCACACCTAGGCTTGCGGCGAGATGAGCAGTCCTGCTGGAACCGGCCGATCCGGACACGACGCCGCCGACACGGGCGGCGGTGACCGCCCACGTGGCGGGTCACGCCAGGGCGGACGCCCCAAGGGCGGAGGCAACCAGGGCGGTCGTCCCAAGGGTGGTGGTCGTCGCGACCCCCGTCGCGACGAGGAGCAGGAGGCCGTCGTTCTCCGCAGCAAGCTGCTGAGCCTGCTGAAGCGCCTGCCCGACATCGAGCGGAAGGTCCTCGAGGCCCGCATGGGGCTGATCGACGGCACGCCGATGAAGCCGGGCGAGGTGGCCACCCTGATGGGCATGACCATCCCCGAGATCAAGAAGATCGAGATGCGCGCCTTCGAGCGCATCCGCGAGATCGGCCCCCTCAAGGGCCTGGAACGCTTCCTGTCCCACTGAGGGGCAGCCTGTCCCACTGAGGGGCTTCCTGTCCCACCAGGAGCAGGCGCTGCGTCCGTTCTCGGCCACGGTCCGTGCCAGCGGTACGGTGGCCGCCGTGGATGGACTCCGTGAAGGGCGCGCCGTCGGTCGACGGACCGCCGTGCTGTCGTTCCTGGTGCTGCTCGCCGTCGCCGTGGTCGTGCCGGTGACGGCGCGGCCCGTGCTGGCCGCGCCGCCGCTGCGCACCGCCGTCGTCGACGTGCCGCTGCACCCGGGCGCCCCGTCCTTCGCGTCCACCGGCTGGGTGGTCGCGGACCCCCTGGACGTGCAGCCCTTCGCGATGCTGGGGCTCGAGGTCGGTGGTGAGGACGACGTCGAGGTCCGCACCTCGCGCGATGGCGGGCCATGGTCGGGCTGGGTCCCGATGCCGCACCAGCACGACGAGGGGCCGGACCCGGACACCTCTGAGGCCCTGGCCGCGGGCGAGGCGCACCTGACCCACCCGGTGTTCGTCGGCGAGGCCGACGCCCTGCAGGTCCGCAGCCGCTCCGCGATGCCGGTCCGCGCCCACCTGATCGATCCGTTCGGTCTGTCCCGCTCACTGCCGCAGCGGATCGTGGACCGCGCTGCCGCGGCGTGGCGCGGCACCCCGCCGTCGACGGCGTCCGCCACCGTGGACATGCCTGCCATCGTCACGCGTGCCCAGTGGGGGGCCGACGAGTCGATCGTCCG
>JBFKGB010000363.1:0-3745 GCA_041633535.1 Euzebya sp.
GCGGACCTGCGGCTGCCGCAGGGGCGGGACGCTGGCGGGTGGCTGCCGCCGGGCCGGCAGACCGGCCAGCAGGTCCGCGGTGACCTGCGCCACCTGGGCGACCGCCGCCTCGTAGGCCGGTTCGACCGTGGGGTTCGGCGTCCGGATGCCGGTGACCTTCCGGATGTACTGGCGGGCGGCCGCCGTGATCTCCTCCGGCATGGCCGGCGGCTCCAGGCCCCGCAGCTCGGTGATGTTGCGACACATGGGCCCAGCATGCCGGGTCAGCGGCGCAGCTGTCCGCCCAGGCCCTCGATGGCCGTGGCGATGCGCTCGATCGCAGCCGCCTCGTCGGTGTCGGTCAGCTGGGTCTCGGGGTCCTCCAGCAGCAGGCTGAACGCCAGGGACTTGCGCCCCTCCCCCAGCTGCTCGCCCTCGAAGACGTCGAACAGCTCGATGGAGGACAGGGTCGGGCCGGCCGCCTCGGCGACGGCCGCGGCGACGTCCGCCTGCGTCGTGTCCCGGTCGACCAGGGCGGCCACGTCGAAGCGCAGACCCGGCAGCGGCGAGGGGATCGTCGCCGTCGGGATCTGGGCACCCCCCGCCACGACCACGTCCAGGCGCAGCTCGGCCGCGACCGTCCGGGCAGGGACCTCGTAGGCCTCACAGACACGGGGGTGCAGCTCGCCGACGACGCCCACGGGGGTGTCGCCGAAGAACAGCCGTGCCGCGCGGCCGGGGTGGAAGGGCATCTCCTCGGTCCGCTCGACCCGCAGGTCACCGGCGACGACGGTCCGCCGGATGACCTCGACGGCGCCCAGCACGTCATGGACGTCGACCTGGCGTGCGTCGCGGTCGTGCCGTCGGCCCTCGAAGGCGCCACAGGCGACCAGCCCCAGGTGGTCGGGCTCGGCCGGCAGGCTCAGACCCTCGACGCCGGCGTCCAGCGCCTGCGCCCCCTCACCCGGGGGCACGAAGACGTGGCCGGTCTCGAACAGGGCCAGGTCGGTGGACTGACGGTTGACGTTGCGTCGCACCGTCGCCAACAGGCCGGGCAGGAGCGTGGTGCGCAGCACCGACTCCTCCTTGGACAGCGGGTTGACCAACTTGAGGGTCTGGCGGCGGGAGTCGTCGTCGGTCAGGCCCAGCGCGACCAGGTCCTCGTCGGCGATGAAGGGGTACAGCAGAACCTCGGTCCACCCGGCACCGGCCAGGGCGGTCCGCACGGCGATGGTCGCGAGGTCCTCGGGCGACCGTCGGCCGGACTGACCGGTGGAGGGGACCCGTGGCTCGATGCGGTCGTAGCCGTACAGGCGGGCGACCTCCTCGGTCAGGTCCGCCTCGATCTGCAGGTCGGGCCGGTAGGGCGGCGGCACGACGGCGCGCTGCTCCTCCTCCGAGCCCTCGACGGCGCACCCGATCGCGGTCAGCAGGCGTGCCTGCTCCTCACCGGGGATGTCCACGCCCAGCAGCGAGCGGACACGCTGGGGCCGCAGGCTGATGCGCGGGCGCTCGTCGGGCACCGGATGGTGGTCGTGCCCGCCGACGACGGTGCCGCCGGCCCACTGCACGATCAGGTCGTTCACCCGCGAGGCGCCGGCGGGCAGCCACTGGGCCGAGACGGTCCGCTCGAAGCGGGACTTCGCCTCGGTGTACAGGCGATGGCGTCGGCCGGTGCGCAGGACCGCGATGGGGTCCCATGCGGCGACCTCGACGTACAGGTCGGTGGTGCCCTCGTTGATCTCGGTGGCCTCGCCACCCATCACGCCGGCCAGGCCGATGGGGCCGGACCCGTCGGCGATGACGACGTCCTCGGCGTCCAGCGTCCGCTCGACGCCGTCGAGGGTCGTCAGGACCTCGCCCTGCTCGGCCCGGCGCACGGTGATGTCGCCGGTCAGCAGCGCACGGTCGTAGGCGTGGACGGGGTAGCCGGTCTCGAGCATCGCGTAGTTGGTGGCGTCCACGACGTTGGAGATGGGGCGCATGCCGGCCAGGTTCAGGCGCTTCTGCACCAGCGGCGGGGCGGGACGCACGGTCACGCCGGCGATCCCACGGCCGTCCCAGCGACGGCAGCCGGAGTCCTCGGCCAGCGTCACGGTGACACCGGGGTCCCCACCGGGGTTGCCGGCGAGCTCGGGGATCCGCAGGTCGGCGCCGGTCAGCGCCGACAGGTCACGGGCCAGGCCCCACAGCGACGCGCCGTAGCCACGGTCGGGGGTCAGGTCGATCTCCAGGACCGCCTCGTCCAGGTCCAGCCACTCGGCGACCTCGGCACCCACGGGTGCGTGGTCGCCCAGCAGCCAGATGCCGGAGTGGTCCTCGCCCACACCCAGCTCCCGGGCGCTGGCCAGCATCCCGTTGCTGGTGACGCCCATCAGCTCCTTGGTGCCGATCTGGAACCCGCCGGGCAGGGTCGAGCCCGGGAGCGCCGCGGGGACACGGTCACCGACGCTGAAGTTCTTCGCGCCGCAGACGATCTCCCAGGTCCGCTCGCCGTCGCTTGCCTGCACCAGCGACAGCTTGTCGGCCTTCGGCACCGGCTCGAAGGACAGGATCTCGACGACCTTCAGCCCCCGGGCGCCGGAGGTCGGCCGGGTGACGGCCTCGACCTCCATGCCGCCGATCGTCAGGACGTCGGCCAGCTCCTCGGGGGTGAGGGACAGGTCGATGTACTCGTACAGCCACGAGATGGGCACGCGCATGTGGTTGGTCCTCGGGGGGGGTCGTCGGTGTGGCTGCCTAGAAGGCGGACAGCAGACGGACGTCGTTGTCGGCGAACAGGCGCAGGTCGGGCACGCCGTAGCGGACCATCGCGGTCCGCTCGATGCCGATGCCGAAGGCGAAGCCCTGCACCTTCTCGGGGTCGTACCCGCCGGCGCGCAGGACGTTGGGGTGCACCATCCCCGATCCCAGCAGCTCCATCCACCGTCCGCCGCCCTCGCCGTCGGGCACCCAGGCGTCCAGCTCGGCGGAGGGCTCGGTGAAGGGGAAGTAGTGGGGCCGGAAGCGCAGCTTGACGTCCTCGCCGACCAGGGCGCGCGCGAAGGCCATCAGCGTCCCGTACAGGTCCGCCAGCGACAGGTCGGTGTCGATGGCCAGCCCCTCGATCTGGTGGAAGACCGGGACGTGCGTGGCGTCGGGCGTGTCCTGACGGTAGACGCGGCCGGGGATCGCGACGAAGACCGGCTGGTCACCGTCGGCCCCTGCCCGCTCCAGCATGGTGCGGACCTGCATCGGCGAGGTCTGGGTGCGCAGCAGCAGACCGGTCGTGCCGTCGTCCCGCGCCGGCGCGTCCCCCAGGCCGTGGACGTAGATGGTGTCCTGCAGGGTCCGTGCCGGGTGGTCCATCGGCGTGTTGAGGGCGTCGAAGTTGAACCAGTCCGACTCGACCTCGGGGCCGGTGACGATCTCGTAGCCCAGGCCGACGAAGACGTCGAGGATGGCGTCGACGGTCTGCCGGAGGGGGTGCAGGGACCCGCGGGCGGGGACCCGTGGCGGCAGTGTGATGTCGATCGCCTCGGCGGCCAGGACCACCCGGTCACGCTCGAGCTCCAGCTCGGTCCGACGCTGGTCGATCGCCCGACCGAAGTCGGCGTTGACGGCGTTGACGGCCTGCCCGACGACCTTGCGACCCTCGGGGTCCAGGCTGCCCAGCTCGCGCTTGATCAGGCTGATACGGCCCTTCTTGCCCATGAAGGCCTGCCGCACCTCGTCCAGGGCGTCCAGGGAGTCGGCCGCCGCGATGGCCGCGAGCGCCTCGGCGCCC